>NZ_DASZKT010000139.1:0-34894 GCF_035552695.1 Actinospica sp. | reverse complement strand
GCGGCGCCGGCGATGAAGTGGTCGCAGTCGGCGAGCAGCCGGGTCATCAGGGCGGTGTCGCGGACGTCGCCCTCGGTGAAGTGGTAGTTCGGGTGCGTGTCGTAGGACTTGGTGATCGGCCCGTACTTCGAGTAGTTGTCGATCCCCGCCACGGCGTAGCCGCGGCCCAGCAGTTCCTCGACCACGTATCCGCCGATGAAGCCAGCGGAGCCGCTGACCAGTACCTTCTGCACGGTTGTCAGTCCTTTTCGTTGGATTCGCGCGCTGCCAGGGCGCTGAGCGTGATCGGGCGCCCGTAGGCGAAGAAGTACCAGCGCAGGTACTTCGGGATCCACTGGGCCAGCTTGAAGTTCGACACGCCCTGCTGCCGGTCGAGCCAGATCGTGGGGATCTCGGCGACCGGCAGCCGGGCCCGGCGGGCCTTGGCCGTCAGCTCGATCCCGATCTCGAACCCGGCGCGGGATTCGATGCCGACCTGCCGGACGAAGTCGGTGGAGTACGCCTTGAACGAGTTGGTCGCGTCCCGGGTGCCGATCCGGGCGAAGGTGCGCAGCGAGCGGCCGGCGAGCGAGGAGAGCACGCCCTTGAGCAGGGGCCCGCCGACCTGCGCGCCGCCGGGCATGTACCGGGACGCGGCGGCGACCGCGACCCCGCGTTCGACCAGCCGTACCAGGTCGTCGACCTGCTGCGGGTCGTCGCAGCCGTCGGCCATGGTGACCACCGCGACCTTCGCGCGCGCGGCGTCGATACCGTAGCGGATCGCGTTCGCCGGTCCGCGGCCGTAGGTGTTGTGCAGCCAGCGCAGCCGCGGTTCGGCGCGCTGGTAGAGCTCGATGACCGGCACGGTGGTGTCATCGACGCTGTCGACCACGACCAGGACCTCGGCAGCCAGCTGCACGGCCTCGAAGATCCGGTCCAACGCCGGCACGATGTGCTCGGCCTCGTTGTACGCCGGGATCACGATACTCACCCGCGGGGTGGCCGGCAGATGCCCGTCCACCGGAGCCGGGCGCGGTCCGGCGGCCAGTTCGCTCATACCACCACACCGTTGCCCAACAGGTTCCAGATGTCCACCACGGGCTTGTCGGTGACCAGGGACCGGTACTCGGCGTGCGGGGCGGCGATCACCAGGACGTCCGCCTCGGCCAGGACCTCGTCGAGCGGCCGCAGCGCGGCATCGACCGTGACATGCGGGTCGGTACACAACACCGCGCCCGCCTTGAACGCCAAAACGCGCTTGAGCTTGTACGACAGTGAGGAACGGATGTCGTCGCTGCCGCCCTTAAACGCCATCCCCAGGATCCCGACCTTCAGGTTGGCCAGGTCGTAGGTCCGCTCGAGCCGGGTCGTCAGATACAGCGGCAGGCCCTCGTTGACCTGCATCGCACTGACCCCGAGGGCGAAGTTGTTGTCGGTGACCGCGGTCAGCTGCATGGTGTCCTTGAACAGGCACGGCCCCGCGGCGAACCCGGCCCCGGGCATGTCGGCGGCGCGCGGGTAGTCGAAGGTGATCGCGTGCCGGACCCTCTCGAAGTCGACCCCGCGGTCGTTGGCCATCATGTAGAACTGGTTCGCCGCGGCGAACTTGATATACCGCCACACGTTCGTGAACAGCTTCGCGAACTCGGCCTCCTCCGGGGTGACCTCCACGATCTGCTCGGTCAACAACCGGAACAGCCGCGCGGCACGCCCGGTCGCCCGCGCAGTGCGCCCCGCGACGATCTGCGGGAGCTCGAACAGCTCGGTCATCGCCCTGCCCTCGGCGATCCGCTCCGGACAAAACGCGGTATCCACACTCAGCCCGTGCTCCACGAACGTCTTCTCCACCAACGCGGTCACCCCGGGAAACACCGTCGAACGCAACACCACCAGCTGACCGTCCCGGAAATGCCCGATACTGCCACTCAAAGCCTGCGGGATCGCGGTCTGGTCCGGGTTCAAATGCTCATCGACCGGCGTACCGATCACCACCACCACCGCCTCCGCGGACGACACGATCCCCGGATCGACATCCGCACGCAACCGCCCCGCCGCCACCACCCGCGCGAGCACGTCGGCCGCGCCCGGCTCCTCGAACGGCAACCTGCCCGCATTGACCAGATCCACCGCCGCCCGGCTGATGTCGTAGATCCCGACCGACGCACCCCGGTCCGCCAAAGCGATCGCCAACGGAAGACCGACATGGCCACAACCACCGATCACCACGACATCACGACCGAACCCGGCCGCACGCGTACCCGCGAGAACCTCGTCACGCATGAGTAAATCGTCCCCATCTCAACAGTGGGCTCCGCGACAGCAACACGACCCAGAACACGGCGAGACTACAGCCTGGAATCTCGGGGCTCCAAACGATACGTGCGACCGTACGCGGTCGGCGGCCCGCGGCGTCCGGTGGCAGGCGTCTGGTTCAGAATCATCGCGGGTCTGTTGCCGAGTCGTGACGCGGCTGCATGGGCCTTGTCGGTGCCGTACGATTCTCACCGATCTTCTGTCAAGAACCGAATCCCCGGCCGACCTCTCCCGAGGCGTGACCCGTCCTGGGCCCGGTCTCGAATGTGAGGTAACCCGTGGGACTGGCCGGTGCCTTCCTGCTCGACACCGCATTGCTGCTGGTGCCGGCACTCGCCTGCGCCCTGCTCGCCGCGCGCCTCGGAGTGTCGCACTGGCTGCTGCTGCTGACCGCCGCGGTGGCCGGCAGCGGCGTGCTGAGCCTGGCCGTGTTCTGGATCTACCTGGCGAGCAGCGCCTGGGGTCGCGGCTTCTCCCTCACGGTGACCGGACTGTCGGTCCTGGTGCTGGTGGACGCCTGCCGGCACCGCTTTGCGGGATGGCGGACGCTGCGTCCGCTGCTGCCGATGGCACTGCTCTGGACGACCGCCGGGTTCTTCGCGGCGGCACTGGCGTATCTACACGTCTCCTTCGCCTCGAACACCAACGTCGGCCCGAGCCGGTTCCAGGTCGCGCTCCCGAGCGACAACGTGCTGCCGATGCTGTTCGCCAAGCAGCTGATGACCCCGCACCGGCCGCTGCCCGCGCTGCTGATCCGGGCCTGGCAGTCCAGCGACCGGCCGCCGCTGCAGACCGGCTACTACCTGATGCAGCAATCCGTACTGCACTCCGGGCGCTTCAATGACTATGAACTGCTCGGCATTCTTCTGCAGTGCCTGTGGATCCCCGGCCTCTGGGCGCTTCTCGTCGCGATGGGCAAGCCGCGCCGCGCGGTCGCCCTGTGTATGACCGCCGTGGTGTTCAACGGCTTCATCTTCCAGAACACGATCTTCACCTGGCCGAAGCTGATCGCGGCGGCCGGGATGATGCTCGCCACGGCGATCGTGTGCACGCGGCAGGCGGAGCAGCTGCGGACCAGCCGGTTGGCGGGGTTGCTGGTCGGTCTGGCCGTCGGCACCGCCATGATGGGGCACCCGGGCAGCGCGTTCGCCGTGCTCGGCCTCGGCGGAGTGATCGCGGCGCTGTGGGTGGTGCCGCGGTTGAGGCCGTCCGGATGGCGTCCGCCCGCGTGGCGCTTCGTGTGGCCGGCGGCCGTGGCAGCCGTGGTGACGTACGAGCCGTGGTCGCTGTACTACCAGAAGCACTACCAGCCGCCCGCCAACGCCCTCACCGAACTGCAGATGGCCGACAAGGACGGCCCGGTGCCGAACAAGACGACCACTCAGGTGATCGTCGATGCCTATAAGAGCATCGGGACGCACAAGGCGATCTCGAACAAGATCGCGAACTTCAAGACGCCGTTCGACCATGTGCTGGACTACCCGCGCTGGTGCGTGTCCGTCGTCTACGACGTGCTGACCGGCCATCCCGGCGCCGCGGCCAAGGTGGCCGACCAGATCGTCTCCGCGCAGTTCTTCTACATCGGCACGATCCTCGGCTTCGCCGGCTGGGGGCTCCTCGCGCTCTACGGACGCGCCCTGTGGGAGCTCTGGCTCAGGGCGCGGGCGAAGTTCACCCGCGGTGGTGAGCGGCCGCAGCTCGCGCCCAGCGGGTACAGCCAGGAGTACATCCTGCTGGCCGCCATCGGTCTCTATTCGCTCATCTGGTGCCTGCTCCTGTTCGGACCCGACTCCACGATCGCGCATCAGGGCACGTATTTCACCGAGCCCGTCCTGATCGCCCTCGGCGTGATCGGCCTGTGGTCGATCTCGCACCGGCTCGCCGCGGCCGTCGTCATCCTCTCCGCCGCGTTCACGCTCTGGCTCTACGTGCGCTTCACCCCGGTCGTCAAGGTGTTCAACTATGCGTGGATCTATGACGCGCGCAATCCGTTCAGCGTCGGCGTGCTGGGCATAAAGTCGTCGTTCACCGGCGGCTCGAACACGGACCCGGCGACGGCGGGCGCGCAGGTGCTGCTGGCCGTCTCCGTCGTGCTGTGCGTGGCCGCGCTCTGGTGGGTCGCCGCGGACCGCCGTACGCCCGGCCCGGCGGCCGCGGTCCCCGTCCAGCCGACGGGTCGGCGACGCCGCGCCCACGCCAGGCAGCTCGTCGGCTGACGCTGACGCTGAGAACGCGGATGCGGCCCGCTCCCCGAGGGGAGCGGGCCGCATCGTCGTATTGACTCCGAGCCGCTACGGCAGCGACGCGACGCCCTTGTCCAGGAAGCGGCGCCCGGCGACCTTCTCGGCCACACCGGTGCGGTCCAGGTACGGCGTGATGCCGCCCAGGTGGAACGGCCAGCCCGCGCCCAGGATCATGCACAGGTCGATGTCCTCGGCCGCGGCGACCACGCCCTCCCGCAGCATCAGGTCGATCTCCTCGGCCAGCGCCGTCGTCGCCCGGTCCAGCACCTGCTCGGCCGTCGACGGCGAGTCGCCGACCTCGAACAGGGCCTCGAGTTCCGGGTCCACCACGCGCACGCCGTCGACCCACTGGTAGATCCCGCGCTTGCCCGCGGCCACCAGCTTCTTGATGTTCTCGGAGACCGCGAACCGGTCGGGGAACGCCGCGTGCAGCGTCTCCGAGACGTGCAGGCCGATCGCCGGACCGACCAGCTCGAGCAGCTCGAACGGGCTCATCGGCAGACCCAGCGGGTCCAGCGCGCGGTCCGCCACCTCGATCGGGGTGCCCTCGTCGAGCACCTCGTTGATCACACCGAGGAACCGGGTCAGGATCCGGTTGACCACGAACGCCGGGGCGTCCTTGACCAGCACCGCGTTCTTCTTCAGCGTCTTGGCGACCGCGAAGGCCGTGGCCAGCGACGGGTCGTCGGTCTGCTCGGCGCGCACGACCTCCAGCAGCGGCAGCACCGCGACCGGGTTGAAGAAGTGGAAGCCGACCACCCGCTCCGGGTGCTCCATCTTCGAGGCCATCTCGGTCACCGACAGCGAGGAGGTGTTGGTCGCGATCACGCAGTCCGGCCGGACCACGGCCTCGAGCTCCGCGAACACCTGCTGCTTGATCGACAGCTCCTCGAACACGGCCTCGATCACGAAGTCCGCGTCGGCGAAGACGTCCTTGGTCAGCGAGCCGGAGACCAGGGCCTTGAGCCGGTTCAGCTTGTCCGAGTTGAGCCGGCCCTTGAGCGCCAGCAGGTCCAGCTGCTCGTGGACGTACTTGACGCCCTTGTCCACGCGCTCCTGGTCGATGTCGGTCAGCACGACCGGCACCGCGAGCCGCTGCACGAACAGCGTGGCCAGCTGAGAGGCCATCAGGCCGGCGCCGACGACGCCCACCTTGGTGACCGGCCTGGCCAGCGACCTGTCCGGCGCGCCGACCGGACGCTTGGCCCGCTTCTGCACCAGGTTGAAGGAGTAGACGCCGGAGCGCACCTCCTCGCTCATGATGCGGTCGGCCAGCGCCTCGTCCTCGGCGTCGAAGCCCTCGGAGCGGGAGGCCGTGCGGGCGCTTCCGATCAGGTCGAGCGCGAGGTACGGCGCGGGCGTGGCCCCGTGCACCCGGCTGTCGGCGATCTGCTTGCCCCGCTCGAGCGCCGCGGTCCACTCCGCCTCGGGGTACTCCTTGCGCTCGACGACGAGCTCGCCCTTGATCACCGCCGCGGCCCAGCCCAGCGACTCCTCAAGGAAGTCCGCCGCCTCGAAGATCGCGTCCGCGATCCCGAGCTCGAAGACCTTCTTGCCCTTGAGCTGCCGGTTCTGCGAGAGCGGATTGTCGAGAACAACGGTCACCGCGTTGTCCGGCCCGATCAGCCGCGGCAGCAGTTGCGTGCCACCCCAGCCGGGGATCAGGCCGAGGAAGACTTCGGGCAGCGAGAGCGCGGGCAGGCCCGCGCTGACGGTGCGGTAGGTGCAGTGCAGCGCGATCTCCACGCCACCGCCCATCGCCGCGCCGTTGATGAACGCGAAGGTCGGCACCGACAGCTCGCCGAGCCGGCGGAAGGTGTCGTGCCCCTGCTTGCCGGTCGCCTTGGCGATCTCCTTCGAGGCGGCACCCGCGATCCCCTTGAGATCCGCGCCGACGGCGAAGATGAACGGCTTGCCGGTCACACCCGCCGCGACGATCTCGCCGTCCTCGGCCAGCTTGGCGACCTCGTCCAGCGCGACGTCGATGTTGACCAGCCCGCGCGGGCCGAACGTCGTCGGCTTGGTGTGGTCGAAGCCGTTGTCCAGGGTGATCAGCGCGAAGCGGCCCGCGCCGCCCGGCAGGTCAAGCAGGTGGACCGGGGCGTGCGTGACGACCTCCTCCGGGAAGGCGGCCGTGGCCTGCTCGATCAGGCTCTGACGATCAGTCACTTCCCGTACTCCTCGTGGTTCGGGTTCTCCCAGATCACAGTGCCGCCCATGCCGAGGCCGACGCACATCGAGACCAGGCCGTAGCGGACCTCGTGGTGCTCCTCGAAGTGGTGCGCCAGCTGCGTCATCAGCCGCACGCCGGAGGAGGCGAGCGGGTGGCCGATCGCGATGGCGCCGCCCCAGGGGTTCACCCGCGGGTCGTCGTCGGCGATGCCGTAGTGGTCGAGCAGCGCGAGCACCTGGACCGCGAAGGCCTCGTTCAGCTCGAACAGCCCGATGTCATCGATCGTGAGGCCCGCGATGGCGAGCGCCTTCTCGGTGGCCGGAATCGGCCCGAACCCCATGACCTCGGGCTCGACACCCGCGAAGGAGTACGACACGAGCCGCATCCTGACCGGCAGCCCGAGCTCGCGCGCGACGTCCTCCGCCGCGATGATCGAGGCGGTCGCGCCGTCGTTCAGCCCCGCCGAGTTCCCGGCGGTGACCTTCCCGCGCACCCGGAACGGCGTCTTCAGCGCCGCGAGTCCCTCGATCGTGGTCCCCGGCCGCGGCGGCTCGTCGGCAGTCGCGAGTCCCCAGCCGGGCCCGGCCTGCGACTCGAGGGTGTTCCTCGTCGCGACCGCCACCAGGTCCGGCTCGATCTTCCCGTTCGCCAGCGCCTTCGCGTACTTCTCCTGCGAGGCCGCGGCGTAGGCGTCCGAACGCTCCTTGGTCAGCTGCGGGAACCGGTCGTGCAGGTTCTCCGCCGTCTGCCCCATCACGAGCGCGGACTCGTCCACGAGGCGCTCGGCGATGATCCGCGGGTTCGGGTCCACGCCCTCACCCATCGGGTGCCGCCCCATGTGCTCGACGCCGCCCGCGAAGGCGATGTCCACCGAGCCGAGCGCGACCGACCCGGCCACGCTGGTCACGGCCGTCATCGCGCCCGCGCACATCCGGTCGATCGAGTAGCCCGGCACGGACTGCGGAAGCCCGGCCAGCAGCGCGGCGGTACGCCCGAGGGTGAGCCCCTGGTCGCCGATCTGCGTAGTCGCCGCGATCGCGACCTCGCCGATCCGCTCCACGGGCAGCTCCGGGTGCCGGCGCACGAGCTCCCGGATGCACTTGATGATCAGGTCGTCGGCGCGGGTCTCGGCGTACATGCCCTTGGGGCCCGCCTTGCCGAAGGGGGTACGGACGCCGTCCACGAAGACGACGTCGCGCGCGGTACGAGGCACGGTGGCACTCCTTGCGTGAAGCGATGACAGGTGCTCGGAGGCCATGCTACTCGCCAGTAACCTAATTCGGTACCGTGGATTCCGTCCGGCTGATGAGCGTTGACGTCCCTCGCCGCGACACAACTCACAGCGCCAACATGACCGAAGACACCGCGAGCCGGGCGGCGCCTTGTCGGCACAGTCGCGGAGCGGCTGATTCGTTAGACGGCGTGGGCGGCGGCTCGTCTGAGGGCGGCGCCCAGGACGTGGGCGGTGAGGTCGATCTGCCAGGGGCGGGCGCCGCCGGTGCGGAGGAAGTGGGCGACGGTGTCGTCGTCGAGGTCGGCGGGCGGGGCCCAGCAGAGGCGGCGGACCAGGTCGGGGAGCAGCAGGTTCTCGGTGGGGACGTGGTGCTCGTCGGCGATCGCGGTGACGGCGGGGCGGGCGGCGGCGAGGCGGGCGGCTGCTTCCGGGTCGCTGCGCTCCCAGGACTTGGCGGGGGGCGGGGCGTCGGTGCGCGGGGGATGGTGCGGGAGGTCCCTGTCCGGCAGGGCCAGGGCGGCCTCGAGCGCCGCGAAGTAGCTGACGGCGTCGGCGGAGCGGGTTCGGCCGGTGAAGCCGGGGACGGCGCGGAGTTCGTGGATGGTCTTCGGCAGGCGGGCTGCGGCCTCGATGATGGCGGAGTCGGGCAGCACGCGGCCGGGGGCCATGTCGCGGCGGCGGGCGAGTTCGTCGCGGCGCTCCCAGAGGGCGCGGACGACGGCGAGGTTGCGGGCCTTGCGCACTCGGTGCACGCCCGAGGTACGGCGCCACGGTTCGGCGCGCGGCTCGGGGGACGGGGCGGTGCGGACGGCCTCGAACTCCTGGAGTGCCCAGTCGAGCTTGCCCTGCTGCTCCAGCTCGTCGTGCACGGCGTGGCGCAGGTCGACGAGGAGTTCGACGTCCAGGGCGGCGTACTTCAGCCACGGCTCGGGGAGCGGGCGGGTGGACCAGTCGTCGGCCGAGTGGCCCTTCTCCAGGTGGTAGCCGAGCAGGTCCTCGATCATCGGGCCGAGGCCGACGCGCGGGTAACCGGCCAGGCGGCCGCCGAGCTCGGTGTCGAACAGGCTCTTCGGTGTGAAGTTCAGCTCGCGCAGGCACGGAAGGTCCTGGCTGGCCGCGTGCAGCACCCACTCGGCGTCGGCCAGGGCCTCGGCGAGCGCGGACAGGTCGGGGCACGTGATCGGGTCGACCAGCGCGGTGCCGGCGCCCTCGCGCCGCAGTTGCACGAGGTAGGCCCGCTGCCCGTACCGGAAGCCGGAGGCCCGCTCCGCGTCCACCGCTACCGCTCCGCCGCCCGCTTTGAACCGGGCGACCACGGCCGCCAGGCCCTCGGCGGTGCCGATGACGTCCGGCACTCCGTCCCGGGGGCTGAGCAGCGGCAGGGGCTCGGGGACGGCGGGTGCCTGCGACGGGGCGGGCGCGGCGGTGGGTTCGAGGGCACGGTCGGTCACCCCCTTACCGTAACGCGACTCTGGGACAGTCCACGGCAGTGCGCCAAACTCGTTCGCGCACTGCGCGCTCCGCGACTTCTACACTGGCGGCATGGCTGCAGTGCATGCCCATCGGCACGTCGTCGTTATCGGCGGGGGAATCGTAGGACTGGCGACGGCGCGCGAGCTCGCGACCGTGCGCGGCTTCGACGTCACCGTCCTGGAGAAGGAGTCGCGCTGGGCGACGCACCAGACCGGGCACAACAGCGGCGTCGTGCACGCGGGACTCTACTACCGGCCGGGCAGTCTCAAGGCTCGAATGGCCGTCGCGGGCAACGCGTCGATGGTCGAGTACGCGCGCGAGTCGGGCGTACCGCTGTCGGTCTGCGGCAAGTTGGTTGTGGCTACGTCAGAGGACGAACTGCCGCAGCTGCATAAGCTCGCGGCGAACGCGGAGGCCAACGGGGTGCCCGCGGTGCTCGTGGATCCGGTGCGCGCCAAGGAGATCGAGCCGAATGTCGCGTGCGTCGCGGCGCTGTATGTTCAGAGCACTGCGATCACCGACTACAGGGCCGTGTGCGGCGCGATGGTCGAAGACCTCGACGGTACGGGCGCTGATTTGCGCACCGACACGCGAGTACGGGGGATTCGTCCGGTTGACGGTGGGGTGGAGGTCGAGACCGACACAGGGGTCGTGCATGCCGACGCGCTGGTGAACTGCGCGGGCTTGCACAGCGACCGGATCGCGCATCTCACCGGGCTGCGTCCGCCGGTTCGGATCGTGCCGTTCCGCGGGGAGTACTACGAGCTGGCGCCCGGGCGGCGGGATCTGGTGCGCGGGCTGATTTATCCGGTGCCGGATCCACGCTTCCCGTTCCTCGGCGTGCACCTGACCCGGATGGTTGACGGCAGCGTGCATGCGGGCCCGAACGCGGTGCTCGCGCTACGCCGGGAGGGCTACCGCTGGCGCGACTTCTCGCCGCGGGACGTCGCCGACTCGCTGCGCTTCCCGGGCACGTGGCGGTTGGGGCGGGAGTGCTGGCGTCCGGGGCTCGACGAGGTGCGGCGCTCCCTGTCCCGCAAGCGCTTCGCCGAGAGCCTGGCCCGCCTGGTGCCCGCGATCACCGAGGCCGACATCGTCCCGGCGGGGGCTGGGGTGCGGGCGCAGGCCCTCACGCCGCAGGGCAGGCTCGTCGACGACTTCCTGATCGAGGAGGTGCCTCGGCAGGTGCACGTCCTCAATGCCGTGTCTCCGGCGGCGACCAGCTCGCTGGAGATCGCCCGGCACGTCGCCGACCGGCTCGCCGAGGTCATCGACTGAGCTCATCCAGTCAGACCCGGCAGACCGAGCTCATCCAGTCAGACCGGCCAGCCTGAGCTCATCCGGCCCAGGTTGGCGCCCAGCCGTCGGCCGGCGGCTCGTACGCGGCCGCGAGGTGCTTGCGCAGCACCGCGAGAGCAGGGTGCGGATTGTCCGCGTGCCAGACGAGCGAGTGCGGGTAGACGGGCGTCGGATCCGTCAGGACGACGCGGCGCAATCCCCAGTCGGCGGGCCACGCGAGATCCGTGCGCTCGCCGACGAACGTCGCCAGATTCGTCGAGTCGGCGACGGTCGCGAGCAGCGGTTCGAGGCCGAAGCCGGGGCCGACCGTGTCGAGCGTGAGCCCGAACTCCGCGGCCAGATCCAGGTAGTACGCGCCCCACTCCGTGCCCGGCGCGACCGTCGGCATCCAGATCCGGTGGCCGACGAGCTGCGCGGTGGGAACGGAGCGTTCGTTGGCTAGCGCGTGTCCCGGGCCGACCAGCAAGTGCAGCGGCTCGTCGTCGATGCGGGCCGACTGGACCTGCTCCGGGAGCCGCGTGCCCGGGCGGGGGACGGCGCGGATCGCGGCGTCGATCTGGCCGTCGCGCACGGCGGCCACCGCGGCGTCCCCGTTCGGCAGCGTCACGACGTCGAGCTCGATGTCAGGGTACGCGTAGTGGAACGCGCGCAGCAGGCCGGCGGGCGCGAGGCGCCGCTCGATGACGTCCACGCGCAGGGCGCGTCGGCCGGGGCGTACCGACGCGATCGCCCGCTCCTCGGCGGCGAGCAACGCGCGGGCGTGCGGTAGGAACGCCTGGCCGTCGATCGTCAACGAGGCTCCGCGCGCCGAACGCGTGAACAGTCGCACGCCGAGGCTCCTCTCCAGCGCCGCGACCCGCTTCGACACTGCCTGCTGAGTGATCGTCAGCTCGGCCGCGGCCTCCTGGAACTGCCCCGCGTTCGCCACGGCGACGAAGGTGCGCACGGCTTCGAGGTCCATGACGGGAGGATAGGCGCACAACTCCTGGTTGTGGGCTGTCGGTCGGATGGTTGTTTGAGTCGGGCTGCCCGGACCGCTTTAATCGCGGGCATGGTTCTGGGACGACGCTCGCTCGGCCGGGAGTTCCGCTGGCTCTGGTCCGCCTACGCGGTCAGCACGTTCGGCACCGGATTGGCCTTCGGCGCGTTCCCGCTGATGGTGATCATCGTGCTGCACGGCGGATCCACCGAGGTCGCCACGCTCTCGGCGGCCGGCCGGGCGGTGGGAGCGGTGTTCGCGATTCCGCTCGCGCCGTGGGTCGAGTTCCGCCGCAAGCGCCCGGTCATGATCACGATGGACGTGACCCGCTTCGCCGCGCTGCTCACCGTGCCGCTGGCCTACGCATTCGGGCGGCTGACCTTTGCTCAACTTCTGGTTGTATCAGTGGTCGTCGGGGCGGCGGACATCGCGTTCAAGGCGGCCAGCGGCGCGTGCCTCAAATCCCTCGTTCGTCCCGGGGACCTGCTCACCGCGAACGGCCGCTTCGAGTCCACGAACTGGTCGTCGATCGTGCTCGGGCCTCCGCTCGGCGGCCTGCTGATCGGCGTGTTCGGGCCGGTGACGACGGTTGTGGCCGACGCCGTGAGCTTCCTGCTGTCCGCGTGCGGGATCCGCGCGATCGGCGGCGCCGAGCCGCGGCCCGAGCACGCCGATCGGCTCGCCGGGCTCAAGGCGGGGGAGCTGTTCGAGGGCTGGCGCTATATCTTCGGCGACCGGTCGCTCAGGCTCCTGCTTCTGAACGCAGCCGTGGTCAACGGTCTGATCATGGCTACGGAGCCGCTGCTCGCCGTCATGATGCTCGGACGTCTCGGCTTCCCGGCCTGGGAGTACGGTCTCGCCTTCGCAGTGCCCTGTATCGGCGGCCTGATCGGATCGCGCGTCGCACGCCCGATCGCCACACGCTTCGGGCAGCGCAAGATTCTCCTCGTGACCGGAGCGCTTCGGGCCTGCTGGGTGATCGGCCTGGTGGCGATGCGCCCGGGCGTCGCGGGGCTCGTCATCATCATGGCCGTCGAACTCGGGCTCATCATCAGCTGCGGATTGTTCAACCCGGTGCTCGCGACGTACCGGCTCGAGCAGTCGCCGCCCGACCGCGTCGCCCGGGTGCTCGGCGCGTGGTCGGTCACCACCAGCGGCACGATCGCCGTGATGACCGCGCTGGGGGGAGTGCTGGCGGAGTTCACCGGCCCGCTGACGGCGATCGGGATCGCCGGATCATGCCTCCTGGCGACGCCGTTCCTGCTGCCGTGGCACCGAGGCGTAGTGCGCGCCGAAGACCTCGTCGGCCAGACTCGGCACGCCGATCGTGTCCTCGTGATGCGGCGTCGTGCGGGCCATGAGCTGGTACGCGAACAGGCCGGGAAAGACGCGCGCGAGCACGCGCTGGCCGCCGAACGGCAGGGCCCTGACCTGCTCGTCGAGGATGTCGTAGCCGGTGCGGACGAGCAGCCTGCGTAGCGAGCGGCGGGTGAAGAAGCGCAGGTGGTGCGCGTCTAGGATGCCGCGCCGGTCGTAGTCGAAGCGCCCAAGCACGAAGCGCAGCCGCGGATACCAGTGCACCGCGTTGGGCACGCAGACGTATACCTGGCCGCCGGGTCGCAGCACGCTGCGGATCTCGCGCAGCAGATGGTCCGGCTCCGCGAGGAACTGAAGGATGTCGGCCGCGACCACGACGTCGTAGCCCGCGGCGACGTGCGCGCCCTGCGGAATCCCGTCATTGAGATCCGCGCGCACGAACAGGTTCATCCGGTCGCGCACGCCGTCGAACTCGGCGCGGTCCACGCCGACGACCCGGTGTCCGAGCGTCCGGATCCGTTCCGCGAACCGCCCGTCGGCGCAGCCGAGGTCGAGCACGCGGCCCATCGGAAGGTCGGCCAGTTCGGTGAGCAGCGACTCATGCGACGTGATGGCGCCGCTGTTCTCGCCGGGCTCGGATTCGGCCACCGGAACCCAGCCGCTCGTGCCGAATCCCATGCTGACGCGGCGGTATTCGAGCACGTCGCGCAGGACGCCGAGGTCATGCCTGAGGTTGGGCTCGTCGGGCTCGCCCGGGACCGGCACCTCGACGATCCGCTTCGTCTCGTGTCGCAGCTGAATGATGATCTGCGCGTCGAACTCGGGCCCGTCCGCGTTGGCGTCGAACGCGATCTCGCGCAGCGCCGCCGTGCCGTACGCCCGATATTCCGAGTGGACTCCGCTCAGTGACGCGCCGAGCGCCTGCTCCCCGACCTTGATCAGGGCTTCGCTGCACGCATGCCGGACGCGGCCCTTGTCGGCAGCGCGCTCCGGCACGCCGATGACCGCGTCGGCCGCCTCGTCGAGGATCGGGCTCACCATCGCGGGCAGCGATTCGGGGGCGTATCGGCCGTCGCCGGAGAGCAGCGCGACGACGTCCAGACCGTGATCGACCGCGAGCCGAAGCCCCGCCTTCCGGGTCCCGCCGTAGCCGAGCCGCTTCGTGTGCCGCAGCACGGTGGTCCGGCCCAGCCGGTTGCGACGGCCCCAGGCCGCGGCGGCGGGGAAGGTGTCGTCCGCGCTGGCGTCGTCCAGGATGATGATCTCTTCGATGCGGTCCCGGAAGGCCGCGGGGATCCGGTCCAGGGTGCCCGGCAGGACGTCGGCGACGTTGTGCGCGACGACGAGCACGCCGATCCTCTTGTGCATGGTGATACTTCCCGACGCCGTGGACCAGGGGCACCCGGCCCAACGCGACGGGGCCGTCCGGGGACTGGCTTCCGGACGGAGTTCACCCGCAGAGGTGGTTAGTCACACGAACGCCCCGCGGCGCGCCGCGGGGCGTTCCGTGGATCAGGCTCAGGCGATGATCCCGCCGCGCATGGCCACCGCGACCATGCCGGCCCGGTCGCCGGTGCCGAGCTTGCGGGCGATGCGGGCGAGGTGGCTCTTCACGGTCAGCGCGCTCAGGCCCATCGTCTGCCCGATCGCCTTGTTCGAGCGGCCGTCGGCGACCAGCCGCAGCACCTCGATCTCGCGCGCGGACAGTTCGCGCACGCCGGCGTTCATGGTGTTCGGGATAGAGCCCTGGGCGAGCGCCGCCATCGTGCCGGCCTGGCCGGACATCGCGGCGAGCCGGCGTTCGCGCAGCTGGGCCGGGCCGTGGCCGAGCGCGCCGGCGCCGTTCATCCCGTTGAGTCCGGGGCGGGCCTGCGGCAGCGTGCGTGCGCCGGTGACGACGTAGCCGCGCACGCCCGAGGCGAGGGCCGCGCGCACCGCGTTGGTGTCGTCGGCGGTGGAGATCGCGACCGCGCTGTTCCATCCGGCCGTGCGCATCTCCGCCAGCAACGCCAGCCCGGGGCCGTCCGGCAGGTGCACGTCCACGACGGCGATGTCGCGTACCGTGGCCATTCGGCTGCGCGCCTCGGCGATGGTGGATGCTTCCACCACATCGCGCACTCCGAGTGCCCACAGATGGCGGGTCACGGAGGTGCGCACGCGCGGATCGTGCACAACTACCATCGCGGTCAGCTTGGCCGGCCGGTAAGCCAGCATGCTCGCGGCATGGTCGACGAGGACGGACACCCGAACCTCCCTGGAGGTGGAGGGTTGGACCGGTCGGCGAGGGTGGAGGGGCCGGCCGGACGAAAGGGCCTGTCTCTAGCCCTTCCGGGGAAGGAATCGGCAATGTGGGGGGCGACCTTTAGCGTGAGCCGACCGGCGAACGGCCGTACGCCTCCGCCGTCCGGGCGAGACGCCACCGTAGGGTCCTCACCCGGACGCAGTAGCGGATTCGTCCGTCGCGACCCGATCCGGGCTGCTGAATCCGCCGTGTGGGTAGGCTTCATACCCAGCGTGACCGGACGCTAACCAATTCTGGATGTACGCCCGTTTGGCTCAATAGACATCCGGTGGTCGAATGACCGGATGTCCAGGGGTTCGCTCTGTCGGGCCCGACCGCCGCGACGGGGCCCCGGGGAGCGCGGCCTCAACCGCCGATGCGCGGCAGCCGGGCCACGCCGGCCAGCTCCGGCGGCAGGCCGACCGCGGTGGCCAGGCACTCGGTCCAGGCCGCGAAGTGCGCGGCCAGCCCCGAGCAGGCCTCCGCCGCGGTCCACCGGGTGAGTCCGGCGGCGGCCGCGGCGCGCTGCGCGGCGGGCCCGCCGGGGGCGTCCTCGTCGAGCGGGGGCAGCGGGGACCAGGAGGCGCGCAGCTCCACGGAGGTGCTGGTGCCCTGGTCCGCCAGCTCGCCGAAGCCCGAGGAGGCGCAGCGGGACACGGTGCCGCCGAGCGCCGTGTGGTTCAGGCCGGACAGCGCCTCGCGCAGCCAGGACCAGGTGACGTCCGCGACGAGCGGGTCCTCGGCGATCTCCGGCTCGAGGTCCGCCTGCAGGAAGGTGACACAGCGCCAGCTGCCGTGCCACTCCTCGTGCCCCTCGGGTTCGTACAGCAGCACGAAGCGGCCGGAGCCGAGTTCCGCCTCGTCCTCGTCGCCCGGCTGCACGGCGGTCACCGACAGGGCGTGGCTGTGGGACGCGAGCCGGCGCGGCGCCGGCAGCGGCTCGAACTCCAGGCCCGGTCTCGGCCGCAGCGCGCCGATGCCGCCGACCGCCGCCGCGAAGACCTCGGGCAGCGCGGTCCCGTTGCCCGAGTCCAGGGGCGACTGGGAGACCGGTGCGCGGTGCGGGGTCAGGGGGTGTGGGTGCTGCGCCATGGTCGCAGCGTACGACCGGGGACTGAGGCTCGGCGGGTAGGCGCGCCCTACGGACCGTGAAGTGACCTGTGACGGTCCTCACATAATGAAAATGGTCCGGGGAGTGTGCCGTTGCCTGCCGCGGCCGCCGCCCGAGTACGAGCGCTTCACCCGACGCGGGTATCGTGCATTTCGTGAGCAGCACGCAGCACGCGCAGACCGAAAGCCCCCGGCAGGCCGTGCCGGACGCGACCGGCAGCACATCCCCGGCGGCGGACTCCGCGTTCCTCCGCGCCTGCCGCCGAGAACCCGTCCCGCACACGCCCGTCTGGTTCATGCGCCAGGCCGGCCGTTCGCTGCCCGAGTACAAGAAGGTCCGCGAGGGCATTCCGATGCTCGAATCCTGCTTCATGCCGGAACTCGTCGCCGAGATCACCATGCAGCCGGTGCGGCGCTACGGCGTGGACGCGGCCGTCTTCTTCAGCGACATCGTGACGCCGCTCAAGGCGATGGGGCTCGACCTGGAGATCAAGCCGGGCGTCGGCCCGGTCATCGCCGAGCCGGTCCGCTCCGCGGCCGACCTCGACCGGCTGCGCGCGCCCGAGCCGGACGAGCTCGCGCCGATCGCCGCCGCGGTCAAGCTGCTCACCGCCGAACTCGGCGCCACCCCGCTGATCGGCTTCGGCGGCGCGCCCTTCACGCTCGCCAGCTACCTGATCGAGGGCGGCCCCTCGAAGGGCCACGAGCTCACCAAGGCCATGATGTACGGCGACCCGCAGCTGTTCACCGCGCTGCTCGACCGGATCGCCGACATCACCTCGGCCTTCCTGCTCACCCAGATCGACGCGGGCGCCTCCGCGGTCCAGCTGTTCGACTCCTGGGTCGGCGCGGTCGCCCCGGTCGACTACCGGAAGTACGTGCAGCCCACCTCCGCCAAGGTCTTCGCCGCCGTAGCCTCCCGCGGCGTGCCGCGCATCCACTTCGGCGTCGGCACCGGCGAGCTGCTGCGCGACCTGGGCGAAGCCGGGGCCGACGTGGTCGGCGTCGACTGGCGGGTTCCGCTGGACGAGGCCGCGCGCCGCGTCGGGCCGGACAAGGCCCTCCAGGGCAACCTCGACCCGGCGGTGCTGTTCGCCCCGCCCGCCGCGCTCGACGCCGCGGTGCAGCGGGTGCTTGACGACGCCGCCGAACTGCCGGGACACGTCTTCAACCTCGGCCACGGGGTCCCGCCCAACGCCGATCCGGGACAGCTGGCCCGGGTCGTCGACTACGTGCACGAACACACCGCCCGGAGCTGACCGTGCCGTCCACGACGCCCCCCACTGCCGCCCCGCGACGGCTGCTCGTCGTCGGCGGCGGCGTCTCCGGGCTCGCCGCGGCGCGGGCCGGGCTGGACGCCGGTCTCGCCGTCACCCTGCTCGAGGCCTCGCCCGGCTACGGCGGCAAGCTCGTCCTCGGGCACGTCGCCGGGGCCACCGTGGACCTCGGCGCCGAGTCGATCCTGGCCCGGCGGCCCGAGGGCGTGGCGATGGCCAAGGCGGTCGGGCTCGCGGACGACGTCGTGCACCCGGCCACCACCGCCGCCGGGATCTGGAGCCGCGGCGAACTGCACCCGCTGCCCGCCGGCCAGCTGATGGGCGTCCCCGGGGATCTTCGAGCCCTGAGCGCCAGCGGCGTGCTCGGCTCCCGCGGCCTGGCCCGCGTGCAGGCCGACCGGGTGATGCCGAAGACCCCGGTCACCGAGGACGTGGCGGTGGGCGAGTACATCGGGCGCCGCCTCGGCCGCGAGGTCGTGGAACGGCTCGTCGAACCGCTGCTCGGCGGCGTCTACGCGGGCCACGCCGACAAGCTCTCGCTGCGCGCCACCGTCCCGCAGCTCGCCCCGCTGGCCGCGGCCGGGACCCCGCTGACCACCGGCGTGCGCGACCTGCTCGCCAAGGGCGCGGCCGCCGCGTCGGCCACCGGCGAGGCGCCGAAGCCGGTGTTCGCCGGGATCCGCGGCGGCGTGGGACGGCTGCCCGCCGCGATCGCGACCGAGGTCGCCGAGCGCGGCGCCGATCTGCGTACTGACATAGCCGTTCGGGCTCTGCGACGGACCGGGACCGGCTGGCGCGCCGAGCTTTCCGACGGATCGTTCGAGGACTGCGAGGCCGTGGTGCTCGCCGTTCCGGCCTATGTCGCCCGCGACCTGCTGACCGAGCACGCGCCCTCCGCCGCCGCCGAGCTGGCGGAGATCGAGTACGCCTCGATGGCGATCACGACCTTCGCCTTCCATCGCAGTGCCCTGGCGGACGTGCCGCTCGGCTCCGGCTTCCTGGTGCCCCCGGCGGACGGCCGCGCGATCAAGGCCGCGACCTTCTCCAGCGTCAAGTGGCCCTGGCTCGCGCACAGCGCGGGCGACCTGGTCGTCATGCGCACCTCGCTCGGCCGGGCCGGCGAGACCGAGATCCTGGAGCGCGCGGACGAGGAACTGGCCAAGGCCGCGCTCGTCGACCTCGGCGACGCGATCGGGCTGAGCTCCGCCCCGGTGGACCGGCACGTGCAGCGCTGGACGGACGCGCTGCCGCAGTACGCGGTGGGCCACCTCGACCGGGTCGCCCGGATCCGCGCCGCGCTGCCGCCCGGCCTCGCCGTGGCCGGCGCCGCGTACGACGGCGTGGGCATCCCGGCCTGCATCGCCTCCGCCGGCACCGCTGTAAGCACGCTGATCGAAGGGAACGAGGAGAAATGACGGACACCGCGGGCACCGAGGCTCAAGACAGGCCCGTGAGCCGCAAGGCGCGCGAGCTGAACGAGGAGATCCGCTACACCAGCTGGTCGGTCTTCAAGGCGGTCGCCGAGCTCCCCGAGGACGAGGGCCTGCGCGCGGGCTACGCCGAGGAGGTCGAGCAGCTGTTCACCAAGCTCGCCGCCGACCTGGACGTCGTCGTCCGCGGCGCCTACGACACCGCCGGCATGCGCGCCGACGCCGACCTGATGCTCTGGGCGCACGCCCCGTCCGCCGAGGCGCTGCAGGAGCTCTACTCCTCGTTCCGCAAGACCCTGCTCGGCCAGTGCTGCGAGCCGACCTGGACCGGCATGGCGCTGCACCGCCCCGCGGAGTTCAACAAGAGCCACATCCCCGCGTACCTGGCCGGCGAGGCCGCCCGCGACTGGGCCTGCGTCTACCCCTTCGTACGCTCCTACGAGTGGTACCTGCTCCCGGACGAGGAGCGCCGCGCGCTGCTCGCCGAGCACGGCAAGATGTCCCGCGACTACCCGGACGTGCGTGCCAACACCGTGCCGTCCTTCGCGCTCGGCGACTACGAGTGGCTGCTCTGCTTCGAGGCCGACGACCTGCACCGCATCGTGGACCTGATGCGGCACCTGCGCGGCTCCGAGACCCGGCGCCACGTGCGCGTCGAGATCCCGTTCTACACCGGCCGCCGCAAGACGCTCGGCGAAATCGTCAGAGTTCTGCCGTAGCCGGGATCCATATTCGCAGGGTTTTCAACGGGCGTCCGCGACTTCGCGGACGCCCGCTGTTTAATCAACCTGCGAATTCAGCCTACTTTCAGCCGATGGTGGTGCTGGTCAGCGACGGCGTGGTGGATGGGTAGCCCACCGCGCTGGCGTTGACGCTGAGGCCGAGCACCGAGATGACGGCGGTGAAGGTCAGGCCGGGGCTGCTGTAGCTGGTGCCCGACAGCGAGCTGGTGATGGTGCCGGACGAGCCCGAGGTCAGGTTGAGCGTGAGCGTCGGCAGGGTGAACGTGGTGCCGGCGTTGATCGGGCCCGGTATGGAGATGGTGATCTCGCCGGAGGCCTCGGAGACGCTCGGGGTGCCGGAGCCGTAGTTGCTGCCGCCGGCGAGCGAGGCCGAGTCGTAGGTGGAGTTCGCGGGCACCGGAACCTCGAGCTTGATGCCGTTGATCGACTTGACGGTGTATCCGCTGGCGCTGGTGGGAACGGTGATCGAGCCAACGGACTCGGTGATGGTCAGGGCGGAGTCGGCCGCGACCGTGCTGGGCGCGGAGGCGGTGACCGAGGCGCTGACCGTGAACGTGCCGGTCTGGCCGACCGCGCTGGCCTGGCAGTCGTAGGTGACCCCGGTGGCCGCGCTGGCGGTCGAGGCGACGCCGAACGCGGTCAGGGCGGCGAGGAGGGCGACGGCCAGCGGCCGCCGCGCGGGGGAGAGGGAAGGGGACATGGCTGTATCGCACCTCGTATTGGATTTGTGGGTTTCCATGGGAGGTGAGCCGGCTCGGCCGTGAGTCTACTGCGGGCTACTCGCGTGTCTACCGGCCGGTAGCGAACACGGGCCATATTTTCGGTGTTATTTCCCTTCGTGCACAGAAGGGCATCGAACACATATTCACGGCCGGTTGTCAGGAATATGTGTCGTCTTATTCAATGCTTGTTGTTTCCGACAACTTAGCCCCGGTCAGACGGCGGGCTGCTGCTGCGTGATGCAGTGGATGCCGCCGCCGCGCTCGAAGATCGGGCGGGCGTCGACGACCTCGATCTTGCGGCCGGGCAGCAGCGTGCCGAGGATCTCCGCGGCCTGCCGGTCGCGCGGGTCGTCGAAGCCGCAGAGCAGGGCGAAGCCGTTGCCGAGGTAGTGGTTGATGTACGAGTAGTCCACCGGCTCGCCGTCCGCCTCGGTCAGCACGGTCGGCGCGGGCAGTTCGACCACCTCCAGCGCACGTCCGCGGGCGTCGGTGGACGCGCGCAGCAGGGCGGCGTTCTCCTTGCCCACCTCGTGGTCCGGGTGCGCGGGGTCGGGCTGCGTGTGCACGACGACCACGCCGGGACGGACGAATGCCGCCACGATGTCCACGTGCCCGCGCGTGCCGAACTCGCCGTAGTCGCGGGTCAGGCCGCGCGGCAGCCAGATGACCTTGCGTACGCCGAGGAACGCCGACAGTTCGGCTTCGACCCCTTGCCTGGTCCACTCCGGGTTGCGGCCCGGGTCGAGCTGCACGGTCTCGGTGATCAGTACCGTGCCCTCGCCGTCCACGTGGATGCCGCCGCCCTCGTTGACCAGCCGGGAGGCGAAGCGCCGGGCCCCGGCCAGCTCGCCGACCGACCCGGCGATCTCGGCGTCCTTGTCCCACTGCGCCCAGGACTGCGCGCCCCAGCCGTTGAAGATCCAGTCGGCGGCCGCCAGTTCGCCGTTGTTCACCAGGAAGGTCGGGCCGATGTCGCGCATCCAGGCGTCGTTCAGCGGGCGTTCGACCTTGGTCACGGCCGGGTCGAGCCACTCGGTCGCGGACGCGCGTGCCGCGGGGTCCACCACCATCGTCACCGGCTCGTACCGCGCGATCGTGTTCGCGACCTGAGACCAGGCGCGGTACGCGTCCGTTGGATCCTCGCCGAGTGTGTATCCCTCCGTGGGCCAGGCCATCCAGGTGCGCTCGTGCGGCGACCACTCGGCGGGCATCGCGAATCCGAGCTCTGCGGGGGTGGGCATGGTGGGGGGCTCCTCGGTTACAGGAAGTACAGGCGGGAGAGCGGCACGGACTCGGCCGGGGGAGAGGTGACCGGCTCGCCGTCCAGGGTGACCCGGCCGGTCGCCGGGGCCACCTCGACGAGCCCGAGCCGCGCGTTGCGCACCATCGAGGCCGGGCCGATGCCCCGGGTGCCGCGCACCGCGACGCGGCGGCGGCGCGAGGGGAAGCGGTCGGATTCGGACTCGGCGGCCGAACCGGAGACGAAGGCCACCGACAGGTCCGCCGCCGTCGCACCGTGCGCCCCGAACTGCGGGCCGAGCACCAGCGGCTCGCACCGGTCCGTCGCCGCGTTCGGGTCGCCGACGACGCCGTACGCCGGGAATCCGGCCTTCAGCACCAGTTGCGGCTTCGCGCCGAAGTATCCGGGCCGCCACAGGACCACATCCGCCAGTTTGCCGACCTCCAGCGAGCCGATCTCGTGCGCCAGGCCGTGCGCGATCGCCGGATTGATCGTCAGCTTCGCGATGTAGCGCAGAATCCGCTCGTTGTCGTGCGCGCCGAGTTGCGTGCCGTCGAGCCCGCCGAGCTCGGCCTTCATCTTGGCGGCGACGGCGAAGGTGCGGCGAACGGTCTCCCCGGCGCGGCCCATGCCCTGCGCGTCCGACGAGGTGATCGGGATGACGCCGAGGTCGTGCAGCACGTCCTCCGCGCCCATCGTGCCCGCGCGGATCCGGTCCCTGGCCATCGCGGCGTCGCCGGGCAGATCGGGCTTCAGGTCGTGGGCCGAGACGATCATGCCGAAGTGCTCGCCGAGCGCGTCCCGGCCGAAGGGCAGCGTCGGGTTCGTGGAGGAGCCGATCACGTTGGGCACGCCGGCCAGCCGCAGCACGTTCGGCACGTGGCCGCCGCCGCAGCCCTCGATGTGGAAGGCGTGGATCGTGCGGCCCTCGAGCACCGCGAGGGTGTCCTCCACGGACAGGCACTCGTTCAGGCCGTCCGTGTGCAGCGCGACCTGCACGTCGTACTCCTCGGCGACGCGCAGCGCGGTGTCCAGGGCCCTGGCGTGCGCACCCATGTCCTCATGTACCTTGAGGCCGCTCGCCCCGCCCTCGACCAGCGCCTCGACCAGCGGATCAGCGTTCGATGACGATCCGCGGGCCAGGAAGCCGATGTTCACCGGCCAGGCGTCGAAGGCGTTGAACGCGTGCCGCAGCGCCCACGGCGAGTTCACCCCGACACCCCAGACCGGGCCGAACTCCTGGCCGATGATCGTGGTCACGCCGGAGGCGAGCGAGGCCTCCATGATGCGCGGCGAGAGCAGGTGCACGTGCGTGTCGATGGCCCCGGCCGTGGCGATCATGCCCTCGCCCGACACGATCGTCGTCCCGGTTCCGACGACGACTTCGATGCCTGACACGGTGTCCGGGTTCCCGGCGCGCCCCATCGCGTGGATCCGGCCGTCCCGGATGCCGATCGAGGTCTTGCCGATGCCGAGCACCGGGTCGATCACCAGCACGTTGCTGATGACCAGGTCGCAGGTGGCGCGGACGGACGCGGCCTTCAGGTGCAGTCCGTCGCGCGCCGTCTTGCCGAAGCCCGCGAGGAATTCGTCGCCGGGGCGCTGCGAGTCGAACTCGACCTGGGCCAGCAGGCCGCTGTCACCGAGCGCGACGCGGTCGCCGACGCGCGGGCCGTGCACGGAGACGTACTGTTCGGCCTCGAAGGTCATCGTCCGGCCTCCGTCTCGGTGCTCAGGTAGCCGCACGCGGCGGCTTTCGCGAGCGCGCGCTCCTTGGCGCCGGGCTCGTCCAAGGACCCGTCGACCAGTCCGGCGAACCCGATCGCCACCCGGTCCCCGCCGATCGGCACCAGTTCGACCCGCACGGTCGCGCCCGGATCGAAGCGCACCGAGGATCCCGCGGGTACGCCGAGATGACGCCCGTACGCCGCGGACCGGTCGAAGCGCAGCCGCGGGTTCGCCTCGAAGAAGTGGAAGTGCGAGGTGACGGAGATGGGGACGGAGGCGGTGTTGACGACGTCCACGGAGACCGTGTCGCGCGGAGCATCCGCAGGGTATTGAGACTCGTCGCGCGGCAGGATCGCGCCCGGCCCGGACGACGGCTCGTCGCTGCCGATCGGGTCCGAGATCACCGCGAGCCGGGTGCCGTCCTGGAAGACCGCCTCGACCTGCACCTCGGTGACGATCGCGGCGACGCCCGGCAGCACGTCCCGCGGCCCGAGCACCTCGCGTCCGGCCACGACCGCGTCCGCGAGCCGTGCTCCGTCCCGCGCCGCCTCGCACACCGTGTCGGCGATCAGCGCCACCGCCTCGGGCACGTTCAGCCGCAGGCCGCGGGCGCGGCGCGCGCGGGCGAGCTCGGCCGCGGTGAAGATCAGCAGCCGGTCCCGCTCGGTCGGAGTCAGTCGCATGAGGCCAGTCCACCACAGCGCGCACCGCGCCGGCAGCGAACGGAGCCGTGCAAGCCGTAACCGATCCGGCCATCCGGCTGCCAGCCCGTTTCCCCGCGGCTACGCCCCGCGCGGCTCCAGCGTCAGCGAGATCGAGTTGATGCAGTAGCGCTGGTCGGTCGGCGTCGGGTAGCCCTCGCCCGCGAAGACGTGGCCGAGGTGCGAGCCGCACTTGGCGCAGCGGACCTCCGTGCGCACCATGCCGAGCGTGCTGTCCTGGATCAGCTCCACGGCGTCGCTGTCCGCCGGGTCGAAGAACGACGGCCAGCCGCAGTGCGAGTGGAACTTCTCGGTCGAGCGGAACAGCTCATTGCCGCAGGCCCGGCAGTGGTATACGCCCTCTGTCTCGGTGTCCGTGTACTCGCCCTTGTACGCGGCTTCGGTGCCCGCCTTCCGCAGCACCCGGTACTCCGCCGGGGAGAGTTGCGCGTGCCACTCGTCCTCGGTCTTCGCTACTTCGTATCCCATGCTTCGAGGTTACGTGACTTACGTGATGAGGTAGCGCGCGAACAGGAAGCCGTCATCGGTCAGTAAGGTATGCAGGCTCAGCCCGATCGGCGCCGGGAACTGCGGGCCGTCCAGCAGCCGCAGCCCGTCACCCGCCCTGAGCTGCGGAGAGATGGACAGGCAAAGCTCGTCCAACCGGCCGACGGCGGCTACGGCGGCCAGCAGCTTCGGCCCGCCCTCGCACAGCAGCCGACCACGCCCGCTGTCCACGAGCCGGTCCACCGCCTCGGCCAGGTCCACCCGGCCGTGCGGACCGGCGATCAGCACCTCGCCCGCCGCGCGGGCCCGCTCCAGCCGGTCCGCCGGCGCGTCGGCGACGGTCACTGTGATGGTCGGGGTGACGGCCTCGGTGTAGAGCGGCGAGTCGAAATCCACCTCGAGCGACGCGCTGACCACGGCGATCGCGGCCGCGGGCGGCTGTCCGTCCCGTGCTCGGGCCGCGGCGAACTCCTCGCGGGCGACGACGGGCCGCCGATAGCCCTCGGTACGCACGGTGGCCCCGCCGACGAGCACCACGTCGGCCAGGCCGCGCAGCGTCCGCAGCACCCGCAGATCCGCCGGTCCGGACAGGCCGCGCGAGGCGCCGTCCGCCTGCGCCAGGCCGTCCACCGAGGCGACGAGGTTGGCTCGGAGCCAACGCCGCGCGTTTCGCGGATACGCGTAGACGGTGGACAGCTCCGGCTCGCCGGATCTGGGGGGCTCGGGGATCAGTTGCCGCATACACCGCATCGTAGGTGTGGAACGAGGAGTACAGCGGCAGCTCGCGCGGCCTTCCGGGCAAGCGCGGTCGGGAGAGTGAGGCAGCTCACGTGGCACTGTGCTGCAGCTCACGCGGCTACCTGCCATGATCACATTCCGCGCCGGATAAAATTGATCATGTGACGATCGCCGAGCGCGGCTACGCGAACTCCCTCACCGGGCGCCGTCCCGCCGTCTCCGCCGATCGGCTGATCGGGGAGCTCGTGCCGCCGCCGCGGTTCGCGCACGCGCGCTTCGACACCTACATACCGGACCCCGCCGAGCCCAGCCAGAGCGCCGCCCGCGACCTGCTGGCCGAGCGGGCCCGCGCGTGGTCCGCGCGATCCGGTTCGGGCAACGGCAAGTCCGGCATACGGGGGCTGCTGCGCCGTTCGGGGTCCGCCGGCTCCGAGGGGCGCGGCGTCTACCTCGACGGCGGCTACGGCGTCGGCAAGACGCACCTGCTCGCCTCGCTCTGGCACGAGACCGAGGGGCCGAAGGTCTACGGCACCTTCGTCGAGTACACGAACCTGGTGGGGGCGCTCGGTTTCGGGCCCACGGTCGCGCACCTGGCCACCCAGCGGCTGGTCTGCATCGACGAGTTCGAACTCGACGACCCGGGCGACACGGTGCTCGTCTCCACGTTGCTCACCCGGCTCGCCGAGGCCGGCGTGCAGCTGGCCGCGACCTCGAACACGCTGCCCGACCAGCTCGGCGAGGGCCGGTTCGCCGCCGCCGACTTCCTGCGCGAGATCCAGGGGCTGGCCGCGCGCTTCACCGCGGTGCGCATCGAGGGCCAGGACTACCGGCGGCGCGACGGCGCCACCGCGCCGGATCCGCTGTCGGACGCGGCGATCCACGGCTACGCCGGTCTCGAGGGCTCCGGCCGCTTCGTCGACGACTTCGACGCGCTGGTGACCCATCTCAGTACCCTTCATCCGAGCCGCTACGGAGCGCTGCTCGACGGCGTCGACTCGCTCGGGCTGCTCGGCATGCGGCCGATCGAGGACCAGAACGCCGCGCTGCGCTTCGTGGTGTTCGTCGACCGTCTCTACGACCGTTCCGTCCCGGTGCTCGCCTCCGGCGTCGCCGCCGACCGGCTGTTCCGGCCTGAACTGCTCGGCGGCGGGTATCGCAAGAAGTACCTGCGTGCCGTCAGCCGGCTGATCTCGCTGACGAAGGCGGGTGCGGCCCTGGTCGTGCAGGGCTGAAAACCGTTGGTGAACGTGCGGTGAACCTGACTCTTCCAGCAGGTGAACTCGTCACGACTCGATGGTGCGCAGTACGCGCTGGCATGGGAGAATCCGCCTCATGGCGCAAGCGAAGCAGGGTAAGAAGCAGGCCAAGCAGGAGAAGCAGGCCAAGGAAGACGTGAAGGCCGAGAAGCTCGAGCAGGCCGCGAAGGGCGACAAGGCGCGCACCAAGGACCTCAAGAAGGTCGTCCGCGCCAAGGCCGACAAGGCGGTCGAGGCCACCAAGGCCACCGCCAAGTCCGCCGCGAAGCGTGCCAAGGACTTCGAGGCCGAGGCGCGCCGGGCCCAGGAGGAGTACCAGGCCGCCAAGGCCACGGCGAAGGCCGTGCTCAAGGTCGAGGACACCGAGCTCGCGCCAGAGCAGGCCAAGGAACTCGTGGAGAAGGTCGCCGCGCAGATCGTCGCCGCCGAGGCCGCCGCCGTCGACTCCGGCATCCCCGAGGCCGGCCTCACCGAGGTGCTCAGGCTCAAGCCCGGCGCCCCCGTGGACCTCGGCGCGCTCGACACGCGCGGCACGCCCGGCGTCGGAAACCGGGCGCAGGTCGAGGCACAGCTCCCGGCGCTCGCCGCCCGCGTGGCCGAGCTGCAGGAGCGGCTCTACGCCGCGGCCGTCGGCGGGGCTTCGCCGCGTCGCGTGCTGCTCGTGCTGCAGGGCATGGACACCTCGGGCAAGGGCGGGACGGTGCGCCACGTCGTCAGCCTGCTCGACCCCAACGGCACCCGCCTCAAGGCCTTCAAGGCGCCCACGGCGGAGGAGCTGGAGCACGACTTCCTCTGGCGGGTGCGCAACAACGTCCCGGAGGCCGGGCAGATCGGCATCTTCGACCGCTCGCAGTACGAGGACGTGCTCGTCGCGAAGGTCCGCAAGCTCGCGCTGCCGATGCACATCGGCCGCCGCTACAACTCGATCAACCGCTTCGAGCAGTCCCTGGCCGACGAAGGCTGCGTGATCGTGAAGTGCTTCCTGCACATCTCGCCCGAGGAGCAGCGCGAGCGGCTGCTGGCCCGGCTCGAGGACCCGAACAAGCACTGGAAGTACAACCCCACGGACGTGGACGACCGGCTGCTGTGGCCGGACTTCCAGGAGGCCTACCGGATCGCGCTGGAGCGCTGCGGCACCGAGGCGGCGCCCTGGCACGTGATCCCGGCCGACCGCAAGTGGTACCGGAACTACGCCGTGCTCCGGCTGCTGATCGAGGCGCTCGAGTCGATCGATCCGCAGTACCCGTCCGGCCACTTCGACCTCGCCGCGGAGCGGGCCCGGGTGCTCGCCTCCTGAGACCGGCGACCAAGGTTCTCCTGTTACTTACGCATGATCGCAGTACTCCGCCGATCGGGTCGAGTAGGGCAACCCCGGCGGCGCAGCCTCGTTCTCCCTGGCAGACGCGTTCCGCGACATAGGGAGTAACCATGAAGAAGATGCTGGGCCTGGCTGCCGCCGCGGCGGTCGCCCTGCCGATCCTCGCTCCGGCCGCCGCGATGGCCGATGACTCGGGCACGCAGAGCGAGCCGCCGCTCAGCGCCGACATGCAGGGTTGGTCCGCCGGCCTGGGCAACGTCGGTCTCGGTGCCGGCGAGGCGAGCATGGCCGCGGTGCACGGTCTGCCGATCTACGTCCTCGGCCTCGGCTGGCTGCCGCCGCAGGTCGCGACCACCCTGGGCTGGAACTACACCAACGAGCCCGAGGCCTACGGCGTGCACGTCGCGACGGAGAACGACGAGCACTGAGGAAGCGGGCCCGCAGGGGCCCTCGCCGCCGCATCAGCGTCGCAGGGCGCTTCCGCTCCGGATCCCGGGGCGGGGGCGCCCTGCGCGCGTATGCGGATCCTTAGCCAGCGCGGCGGTGGCGCGGCGCAGCAGCAGCCGCGTCAACGCCGGATCCACGTCGGCCGGGGTGGCGAACGGAGCGGCCATCCGGATTCCCGGGGCCCCCGTGGCGACCCGGTCGGCCAACAGCCCGGGAGCGAGGAAGTAGCTTGCGATCACGACGTCCCGCGCGCCCGCCGCGCGGGCCGCGCCGACCGCCTCGGCAGCGCCGGGAGCCGCGGCCCCCGCGTAGGCGGGGCTGACACTGTGCCAGCCGGTGCGGGCCCACTCGGCGGCCGCCGACTCCAGCACGCCGCGCGCCGCCGCGTCCGAGGTGCCGGCGGAGGCGAGCACCACCGCCGTGTCCGGATCCCCCGGCCACACCCCGAGCTCCCGAAGGCGTGACTCCATCGCCTCGACGAGCAGCGGATCGGGGCCGAGGGGATCCGCGACGACGATCCGCGCGTGCGAGACGGCCGCGCCGGCCCGCGCGACCACCTCCGGCACGTCGTGCGCCACGTGGTAGCCGTGGTTCAGGAACATCGGCACGGCCACGATCGGCTCGCCGCCGCCCTCGCGCGCCAGCAGCCGCGCGGACTCGACCACGTCGGGCCCGCAGAGCCCGAGGTGCCCGACCAGCGCGGCGTGCCCCTGCTGACGCAGCTTCAGGCACAGCGTCTCGTAGGACGCCGCGTAACGCGGGTCCCGAGATCCGTGGGCGACGAGAAGCAGTCGGCTCATGCGCACATCTCGCCGATGCTCGACCGCGACAGAACTGTGCTCAATGGTTCGCTCGCAAGCTCGCTCACGCTCTGGCCAGTCCCCGGCTGCGCAGCAGCCGCCGCTCGATCGGCGAGAAGAACAGCGCGTTGATGCCGATACCGATGATCAGGATGATGATCAGCACGCCGAAGGCCGTCGACATGTCGTTCTGGTCGCCCGCCTCGGCCATCGCCTGGCCCACGCCGGGGCCGAGATGCGGGGACACGGCGATCAGCTCGGCCGCCATCAGCGACCGCCAGGAGAACGCCCAGCCCTGCTTCAGGCCACTGACATAGCCGGGCAGCACGGCCGGGAACAGCACGTACCGCGCCGCGTTCAGGCCGCGCGCGCCGAGGTTGCGGCCGACCCGCGTGTAGATCGGCGGGATCTGGTCGATGCCGTCGATCAGGCCGATCGCCACCGACGGGATCGCGCCGAGCAGCACCACGGTGTAGATCGTCCCGCTGGTGACGCCGAACCACATGATGCCGATCGGCACCCACGCCACCGAGGGCAGCGACTGCAGGCCGGACAGGATCGGCTGGATCGCCGCGCGCAGCCACGGATTGCGCGCGATCGACATGCCGATCACCGTGCCGACCACCACCGAGATCGCGAAGCCGAGCACGCCGCGGGAGACCGAGTTCCAGATCGCCTGGGTCAGCTGGTAGGTGCCCCAGTTCGAGGTGATCGCGTCCCACACGTCGGCCGGGCCGGGCAGCACGTACGCGGGCTTGATCTGCGCGAGGACCAGGAGGTCCCAGATCAGCAGCAGCACCACGACGGCCACCACCGGCGGCAGGATCTTCGCCACGAACACGCGCCGCCACCACGGTTTGCGCGCCTCGGCGGCGGACTCCAGCGCGTCCAGGCCGGCCTCGAGCGAGGTGAACTCGGCCTCGGGCTCGGGGGAGGTCTCCTCGATGACGTCAGTTGTTGCCATGGCGGCTGATCTCCTTGTGCAGCTCGGCGGTGATCTCGCGGGTCAGGGCGGTCACCGCGGCGTCCTCGATCCGGCGCGGCTGCGGGATCTGCACCCGCCATTCCCGGGCGATCCGGCCCGGACGGGAGGACAGCAGGATGACGCGCTGGCCCAGGCGCGCGGCCTCGCGCACGTTGTGCGTCACGAAGATGACGGTGAGACCGGTCTCCGACCAGAGCTTGACCAGCTCGTCGTGCAGCACGTCCCGGGTGATGGCGTCGAGCGCGGCGAACGGCTCGTCCATCAGCAGCACATCAGCCTGCTGAGCCAGCGAACGGGCCAGCGCGACCCGCTGCCGCATGCCGCCGGACAGCTCGTGCACCCGCTTGTCGTACGCGGAGCCGAGCCGGACCAGGCCGAGCAGCCGCTGCGCCTCGCCGCGCCGCTCGTCCCGATCCCGCACGCCGCGCAGCTTCAGCGCCAGCTCCACGTTGCGCCCCGCGGTCAGCCACGGGAACAGCGCGGACTCCTGGAACATCAGCGCGGCGTGCCCGGGCCGCGAGCCCGTCCCCGGCAGCTCGATCGAGCCCGAGCTGGCCGGGTCCAGGCCCGCGATCAGGTTGAGCAGCGTCGACTTGCCGCAGCCGGAGGCGCCGAGCAGGCAGACGAACTCGCCGGGCGCCACGGACAGGTCGATCCCGTCCAGCACCGGCACGCCGCCCTTGCCGAAGGACTTGGTCACGCCGGTCAGTCGTACGGATGCCGGTTCTACCTCGAGCGCGTTGCCTACGGTCGCGGTCACAGTCATTTCTGCCCTTGTCTCCTGAGTCGGTTGGTCACGAGGTGGGGACTGAGGATTCGCCGGCCTTCGTCAGCTCCTGGTTGAGCAGCGTCAGGTCGAAGATCCCGGTGAGCGGGGTGTTCTTGAGCAGGCCGTCCGAGACGGCATGGGCGAGCGAGGTCTGCAGCGAGGAGACCAGCGGGTCGTTGGTCACCGACTCCTCGGTCCAGGAACGCTGGATCTCGCTGGTCTTGATCGTCGAGCCGGTCAGCTTCTTGATGGCGCCGCTGATCAGCGTCTGCGCGGCGGAGGTGTTCGCCAGGATCCACTTGTTCGTGGCGATCTGCGAGTCCAGCAGCTCGGCCACCGTCTGCGGGTGCGCCTGCAGGTAGGCGGTGTTCACGACCAGGTTCGTCGTGGCGAACTGGCCGCTCGGCCACAGTGACTTCTCGTCCACCAGCACGTGGCCCTTGCCCTCGACCACCAGCCGCGAGGCCCAGGGCTCGGGCACCCACGCGCCCTGGATCTTGCCCTGCTCGAACAGGCTCAGCGTGGTGGCGTTCGCCTCCGGCTGCACGCTGACGTCGCCGCCGCCCTGCAGGGTGGTCGAATAGCCCTGCTGCTTGAGCCAGTAGCGCAGCGCCACGTCCTGCGTGTTGCCGAGCTGCGGGTCGGCGATCGTGGTGCCCTTGAGCTGCGCGGCCGAGGTGATGGAGGAGTCGACGACGAGTTCGGCGCCGCCGGTCTCCGCGCCCGCGACGATCGTCAGGCCCTGCTTGTTCGACTTGGTCCAGGCCGAGAGCGCCGAGGACGGGCCGACGTACGCGGCGTCCAACTGGCCGGACAGCAGAGCGGTCATCTCCTGCGGTCCCGCGTTGAAGATCGTGGTGTTCAGGGAGGTCGAGCCGAGGTCCTTGGCCAGAGTGCCGTTCGCCACCTCCGCGATCGCGGTGGAGTGGGTGACATTGGCGAAGTAGCCGAGCCGCAGGGAGGAGGCCGGGGTGCCGGAGGATGTTCCGGAGGCGCTCGTCGCGGTGGAGCCGGTGCCGGCTGTCGCGTGTGCGCACGCGCTGGTGACCGCGAGGGTCAGCGCGCCGACGGCGAGGGCGGCGACAGTGCGGGGCGCTAAGGGGAACTTTCCGGTTCTGGGCATGGATGTCCTCGCGAGGAGTCGAAGGGGAGTGAAGGGTGCGGCGCCGGTGTGGCTTCGGTACGGGTGGTACACCCGCTCAGCCGACCAGTACCCTTCGGCTCGATCGCGCCGGAGATCCCGGCCAGAATGAAATCGAATGCTGACATTCTTGTTACTCAGTCCTCTGATCCAAGCGGCACGCCCACCATGCCCGCGGTCAACGTCGTCCCGTCGGCGTCGTCGATCAGCAGGAAGGAGCCGGTGCGCCGGTGATCGGCGTAGTCGTCGAGCGGCAGCGCGACCGCGGTGCGCAGCGTGACCTGGCCGATGTCGTTGGCGTGCAGCGCCTGCGGACCCGGGTCGCGGCGCAGCGTCTCCAGGTTCAGCGTCGAGTCCAGCGAGCGGACGATCGCCTTCACGGTCGCCGTGCCGTGCCGCAGCAGCACCCGGTCGCCGGCACGCAGCGGCCGGTCCGCGATGTGGCAGACGGTGGCGACCACGTCCTGCGTCACCCGCGGCGCGCGGTCGGCCGCGACGATGACGTCGCCGCGCGAGATGTCCACCTCGTCGGCCAGCCGCAGCGTGACGGACTGCGGCGCGTACGCCACGTCCACGTCCACGTCGCCGAGCCGGTCGATCCCGGCGATCGTGGTGCGCTTGCCCGAGGGCAGCACCAGCACCTCGTCGCCCGGACGGAACGCCCCGGCCGTGACCTGGCCCGCGTAGCCGCGGTAGTCGCGGAACTCGGCACTCTGCGGCCGCAGCACGTACTGCACCGGGAGCCGCGCCGCGCAGAACTGGGGATCGTGGTCCACGTCCACGTTCTCCAGGTGCTCGAGCAGCGTCGGGCCCGCGTACCAGTCCATGTGGTTCGACGGATCCACCACGTTGTCGCCGGCCAGCGCCGAGATCGGGATCGCGGTCACGTCCGGCACGCCCAGCGCGCGCGTGTAGGCGGCGAACTCGTCCGCGATCGGCGCGAACACCGACTCCTGATAGTCCACCAGATCCATCTTGTTCACCGCGAGCACCACGTGCGGCACCTTCAGCAGCGCGGCGACGGCCGCGTGCCGCTTGGTCTGCTCGACCACGCCGTGCCGCGCGTCCACCAGCACCACGGCCAGCTGCGCGGTCGAGGCGCCGGTGACCATGTTGCGGGTGTACTGCACGTGGCCGGGCGTGTCGGCGAGGATGAACCGGCGCTTCGGGGTCGCGAAGTAGCGGTAGGCGACGTCGATCGTGATGCCCTGCTCGCGTTCGGCCCGCAGGCCGTCGGTGAGCAGCGCCAGGTCGGCGCCGTCGAAGCCGCGCTCGCGGGAGACGCGCTCCACGGCGTCGAGCTGGTCGGCGAAGACCTGCTTCGTGTCGTGCAGCAGCCGGCCGACGAGCGTGGACTTGCCGTCGTCGACCGACCCGGCCGTGGCCAGGCGCAGCAGCGTACCGGTGGGTGCCAGCGGGGGTACCTGAATCGCGGTCATCTTTAGAAATACCCCTCGCGCTTGCGGTCTTCCATGGCGGCCTCGGAGAGCTTGTCGTCGGCCCTGGTCGCGCCGCGCTCGGTCAGCGTGGAGGCGGCGATCTCGGCGATGATCTCCTGCAGGGTCGCGGCGGTCGAGTCGACGGCGCCGGTGCAGGACATGTCGCCCACGGTCCGGTAGCGCACGCTGCGCAGCTCGACGGGCTCGCCGTCCTTCGGGCCGCCCCACTCGCCGGCCGTCAGCCACATCCCGCCGCGGCCGAACACCGCACGCTGGTGCGCGAAGTAGATCCCCGGCAGCTCGATCTTCTCCTGCTCGATGTACTGCCAGACGTCCAGCTCGGTCCAGTTGCTCAGCGGGAACACGCGCACGTGCTCGCCGGGCCGGTGCTTGCCGTTGTAGAGCGACCACAGCTCGGGGCGCTGCCTGCGCGGGTCCCACTGGCCGAACTCGTCCCGCAACGAGAAGACCCGCTCCTTCGCGCGGGCCTTCTCCTCGTCGCGGCGACCGCCGCCGAACACGGCATCGAATCGGTGCTGGTTGATCGCGTCCAGCAGCGGCACGGTCTGCAGCGGATTGCGGGTGCCGTCCGGGCGCTCGCGGAGCCGGCCGTCGTCGATGTAGTCCTGCACCTTCGCGACCTCGAGCCGCAGCCCGTGCTCGGCGACGGTGCGGTCCCGGTAGGCGAGCACCTCGGGGAAGTTGTGGCCGGTGTCCACGTGCAGCAGGCCGAAGGGCACCTTGGCGGGCCAGAAGGCCTTCATCGCCAGGTGCAGCATCACGATCGAGTCCTTGCCGCCGGAGAACAGCAGCACCGGACGCTCGAACTCGGCCGCGGCCTCGCGGAAGATGTGCACCGCCTCCGACTCGAGCGCGTCCAGGTGGCTCAGGCGAAGGGGGCTGGGTTCGAAGGTCTCCACGATGGTCATGTCAGTCTCCTTCGTCACGTGTGCAGTCCGCACTCGGTCTTCGCGAATCCGGCCCAGCGCCCCGCGCGCGGATCCTCGCCGGGGGCGACGCGCCGGGTGCAGGGAGCGCAGCCGATCGAGGTGTATCCGTCCTGGAAGAGCGGGTTGACCAGCACTCCGTGCTGCTCGATGTAGGTGTCCACGTCCTCGTCGGTCCAGGCGGCGATCGGGGAGATTTTGACCATGCCGCGCTTGGCGTCGAAGTCGACGACGCGGATGTCCTTGCGGGTGGGGGCGTCGACGCGGCGCATGCCGTTGATCCACGCGGTGTACGGAGCGAGGCC
>NZ_DASZKT010000138.1:0-1671 GCF_035552695.1 Actinospica sp. | reverse complement strand
ATGATCATGTTCTCGCTGCTCTCCTCGACCGCGATGAAGGCCATCCCGGTCGAGGAGCCGTTGAGTGTGGCGACGTGGCTGACGTCCACGCCCTGCTTGGCGACGGCCGCGAGCAGGTCGCCGCCGAACACGTCGTCTCCGACGAGACCGGCCAGGCGCACGCTCGCTCCGAGCCGGGCGGCGGCGCAAGCTTGGTTGGCGCCCTTGCCGCCGGGGCGGTGTTCGGCGTTCGGGCCGGCGACGGTCTCGCCCGGCTTCGGCAGCTGTGGGACGGCGACGACGAGGTCGATGTTGAGGCTGCCGATCACGACCAGGTCAGTCATCTGGTTTGTCGTCCTTCTGCGCCGCGGCGACGAGCTGGTCGGCGAGCGCGGTGAGGGAGGTGCCGGCGAGGTGGGGCAGGCAGTGGCCGCGCAGCAGATCGAGCTTGTCGCGCCACCGCTGCGGCAGCGCTTCGACTCCGTTCAGGGCGCCGGTGAGTGCGCCGACCATCGCGGGCATGCTGTCGCTCTGCTTGGCGACCATTCCCGCAAGGGGTAGCGCGACGGTCGGGTCGCCGTCGGTCGCTAAGACGATCGCGAAGGCGGAGGCGAGCGTTTCCGGTGCGATGGTGCCGAAGCTGTACGAGGCGTTGGCCACCTGGTCGTTGAGGTCGGCGACGAGGTCGAGCGGGGTTGCCGCAGTTTGGGCTAGGTCGAGGGCGTTCGCCATCTGCCGGGAAAGCCAGCTGTCCCGCGGGATCCGGGCCACGCCCGCGCGCACTGCTTCGGACGCGTCGGCACCGGACGCCGCCGCGGAGATCGCGGCGGCCATCGCGGCCGCGGCCCAAACGCCGTCCTCCGCGTGGGTGATCTCCGCGAGCCGGGTGGCGACCTCGGCCGCTCGGTCCGGTTCACCCGGGTAACGCAGGCCGACCGGGACGGCGCGGGCCACCGCGCCGTCGTCGAAGTGCGCGGGATTGTCGTTTCCGGTGGCCGGGGGAGTGAGGCCCGCGCGGGTGTTCACGATCGAGGAGCGTTCGGCGATCCCCGTCCACACCTCCTCGGGCCGGTCGACGACGTGTGTGCGCCAGCCCGCGAAGAGCGCTTCACGCGTCGGGTCGTCACCGGCTTCGAGCAGGATGAGGGCCGCGGCCGCGGCGAACTCGGTGTCGTCGGTCCCGGCCAGTTCCAGCGGCTCGGGGCGTCCGAGCGTGAACGGCAGCGGGAAGCGCAGGACGTGCTGGGTGTCGGCTTCGGCGCTGAAGTGCCACAGCCATTTGCGTGGTCCGCCCAGCCGCGTGCTGCGATGGTAGAGGGCCGGCATGCCTGCCGCGTCCCCGATGGCCAGTCCGAGCAGGGCGCCGCGCGCGCGGTCCGCGAGGGACGTGGTCGCAAGTGGCGTGGTCATCGGGCGTTGTCCTTCCTGAGCAGCGCGGTGTGCAGATCGCGAGCGAGTTCGGCCAGGTCGGTCCCGGCCGTCGCGCGGATGCAGTGGCCGCGTACGACGTTGATGCGCCGGCGCCATGGCTCGGGAACGGCGTCGGCTCCGTGCAAAGCGCCCGCCATCGCTCCGGCCATCGCGGCGATCGTGTCCGCGTCCCGGCCGACGTTGGTACCGCCGAGCACCGCTTGCACGTAGTCGCCGCGGGCGGCAGCGAACACGCCCATAGCCAGTGCCGTGGCCTCCGGG
>NZ_DASZKT010000137.1:0-48038 GCF_035552695.1 Actinospica sp. | reverse complement strand
TCGCGCGAGCCCATCGTCGAGCCGACCACGCGCAGCTGGTGGAAGAAGATCCGGGTCAGCGCGGCGGGCGGGTTCGGGCCCGAGGTCGCGCCGGAGATGACGATCGTCCCCTCCTCGCGCACCGAGGCCACCGAGTGCGCCCAGGTCGCCGCGCCGACGGTCTCCATCACCGCGTCCACCCGCTCGGGCAGCCGCGCGCCGGACTCGAAGGCCTGATGGGCGCCGAGCTCGACCGCGCGGGCCCGCTTGGCCTCGCTGCGCGAGGTGGCCCAGACCCGGAAGCCGGCGGCCCTGGCCAGCACGATCAGCGCCGTCGCCACGCCGCCGCCGGCGCCCTGCACCAGCACCGAGTCGCCCGGCCGTAGACCCGAACGGGTGAACAGCATCCGATAGGCCGTCAGCCACGCGGTGGGCAGGCAGGCCGCCTCGGCGAAGCTGAGCCCGGCGGGCTTGGGCAGCAGGTTCCAGCGCGGCACGGCCAGCCGTTCGGCGAAGGTGCCCGGGTAACGCTCCGTCAGGATGGAGGGCCGCTCCCCCTCCGGCACGCCGTGGCCGTTCTCGCCGACCACGGCGTGCACGACCACCTCGTTGCCGTCCTCGTCCACGCCCGCGCCGTCGCAGCCGAGGATCATCGGCAGCCGCTCGGCGGGCAGGCCGACGCCCTGCAGCGACCAGAGGTCGTGGTGGTTGAGCGCGGCGGCCCTCATGGTGACGGTGGTCCAGCCGGGCCGCTCCGCGAGTTCCGCGGGCTCGGGCAGCTCACCGGCCGCCAGGGCCTTGAGCGGCTCGTCCTTGTCGATGCGCTGTGCGTAAACCGCGTACATGCGACCACCCTACTCGCCGGTAACCGGCCGGCACAGCCCGAAACGGGCAGCGCTACGCCGCCTGCTCCTTGGCCGCCGCCGCCACCGCCGCGGCGACCGCCGGGGCCACCCGCGGGTCGAAGGGCGAGGGGATCACGCACTCGGGGCTCAGCTCGTCCGCGACCACCTCGGCCAGCGCGTCGGCCGCGGCCAGCTTCATCTCCTCGGTGATCTGCCGCGCCCCGGCGGCCAGCGCGCCGGCGAACACGCCTGGGAAGGCGAGCACGTTGTTGACCTGGTTCGGGAAGTCGGAGCGGCCGGTGGCGACCACGGCGGCGTACTTGCGGGCCACGTCCGGGTGGATCTCCGGGTTCGGGTTCGCCATCGCGGCGATGATGCAGTCCGGCGCCATCGTGGCCACCGCGGACTCCGGCACGGTCCCGGCCGAAACGCCCACGAACACGTCGGCGCCGGCCAGCGCGTCCTCCAGCGATCCGGACAGCCCGGCCTTGTTCGTATACGAGGCGAGCTCCCGCTTGACCTCGGTCAGGTCGGTGCGGCCGGCGTGCACGATGCCGCGCGAGTCGGCCACCGCCACGTCGCCGATCCCGGCCTCCACCAGGATCTTCGCGATGGCCACGCCCGCGGCCCCGGCGCCGGAGATCACCGCGCGCAGCTCGCCGAGCCCGCGGCCGGTGACCTTGGCGGCGTTGCGCAGCGCGGCCAGCAGCACGATCGCGGTGCCGTGCTGGTCGTCGTGGAAGACCGGGATGTCGAGCCGCTCGCGCAGCCGACGCTCGATCTCGAAGCAGCGCGGCGCCGAGATGTCCTCGAGGTTGATGCCGCCGAAGGCCGGGGCCAGCCGGACGATCGTCTCGACGAGCTCGTCGGTGTCCGTGCAGTCCAGGCAGATCGGCACCGCGTCCACGCCGCCGAACTGCTTGAACAGCACCGCCTTGCCCTCCATCACCGGCAGCGCGGCCAGCGGCCCGATGTCGCCGAGGCCGAGCACCGCGGTGCCGTCGGTGACCACGGCCACCGTGTGCGACTTCCAGGTGTAGTCGCGGGCCAGCTCGGGCCGCTCGGCGATGGCCGTGCACACCTCGGCCACGCCGGGCGTGTAGGCGAGCGAGAGGTCCGCGCGGTCGCGCAGCGGCACGGTGGCGGCGATCTCCATCTTGCCGCCGCGGTGCAGCGCGAAGACGGGGCTCTCCGCGGCGATCTCGGTCTCGGGGCTGGTGGCCGCGGCGGAGTGCCGCGGCGTGATCAGGGCGGGCGCGGTCGTCGTCGCGTCAGCGGACATGGGGCACATCCTTGGGCGTCGTGGCCGGTGTCCCCGCGCGGAAAGCGAACGTCGAGGCACCGAGGGGTCGGGGTCAACGCCATCGTGTGGCTGCGCACGGCGAAAGGAGGGTGGACCGCCGCACACGGTTGGTCGCCACCATATGCCAAATCCGCCGACCGAGCACGGTTATCGGACTGCGATGTCCGCCACGCGGATACCCGGGCCCGTTCGACGGTCGTATCGCGGGCCGGACACGAAGCGGCGAAGGACTCTTGCCAACGCGGCGTCGAGGCGTACGGTTATGGCACATCACAGCCGGGGACACGCGTATCGCGTACCTTGGTGCCGACCGACCATAACCGAACCGCCTTCCCAGAGGGGGCAACAGACAATGGAACTCGCCTCCTACGCGGACCGTGCCGTCCACCTCGTCAACACGTTCGACCCCTACCGGCGCCGGGACGACCTGACCACGGTGGAGGACGCCCGTGCGCTGCTCTCCCGTCAGGGCGCCTGCGGCCGGCTGACGTCCGCCGACGTGCAGGAACTGCGTACGCTGCGGGACAAGCTGCGGACCATCTTCGACACCGCCGACGCCGGCGGCCAGCAGCAGGCCGTGGACGTGCTCAACGGACTGCTGGAGCAGTACCCGATCCGGCCGCAGATCTCCGGCCACGACGGCACCGACTGGCACCTGCACCTGGTCGAGGGCATGCCCTCGACGGCCGCGGCGTACGCGGCGAAGGCCTGCATGGGCCTCGCGGTGCAGGCCACCGAGCTGGGCATCGACCGGCTCGGCGTGTGCCAGGCCGCGCCGTGCCGGGACGTGTTCATCGACACCTCGACGAACCGTTCCAGGCGCTACTGCTCCGAGCGGTGCGCCACCCGCGCGAACGTCGCGGCCTACCGGGCCCGGCGCAAGGAGGCCGCGCTGGCGGGCGCGGCGAGCTCGGCGGCCTGACGGCGCCGCTCTCGGAAGGAATCCCGCGGCGTCGGCGGATCGCGTCGCGGGGCGCAGGACAGCGGCCCACGCAGGGCCAACGCGGAACTGAGGGTTCCGGGAACCGACGCGACGTCAGTTCCCGGAGCCCTCAGTTCCGCTTCGCTTTGCGCAGCCGCAGCAGCACCCTGGCGATCACCAGTTCGTCCGGGACCGCACCGAACTGCCGCGAATCGCCGGGGGCGTAGGGATTGTCCGCGAGCAGCCACCAGCCGCCGGATTCGCGCCGCGCGGCGCGTTTGACCACGATCCGTTCGGGCAACCGGGGGTCTCGGGCCAGCACCACGTCCCCCGCATGGACCCGTGCCCCGTAGCGGACCAGCAGACGGTCGCCGTCGTAGTACGAGGGCACCATTGAGGGCCCCCGCACCACGGCCACACCCAGCATGGCCGCAACTCTAGATCACACCTTGCCGGGCGGCGGGAATCAGTGGGCAGTAGGCTCGGTTCCGAAGCAACGAGAGTTCACGCGTGAGAAGGAGTCATCCATGCGCATCTTCGCCGCGAAGACCACGGTCTCAGCGCACTGCGACCTGCCCTGCGGCGTCTACGACCCGGCCCAGGCCCGTATCGAGGCCGAGTCGGTCAAGGCGATCCAGGAGAAGTACCAGGGCAACGAGGACCCGACGTTCCGGGCCCGTGCCGTGCAAATCAAGGAGCAGCGTTCCGAGCTGGTCAAGCACCACCTCGAGGTGCTGTGGAGCGACTATTTCAAGACCCCGCACTTCGAGAAGTACCCGCAACTGCACACGCTGTTCAACGACGCGGTCAAGGCCGCGGGCGCGGGCGGCACCAAGGCCTCCAACGACCCGGCGACCGGCCAGCAACTGCTGGATCTGATCGGCGAGATCGACAAGATCTTCTGGGAGACCAAGCAGGCCTGAGGCCGCTGCCGCCGGGGTCCGGCGCGTCCGGGAGCGGACGCGCCGGACCCTATGGCGTCGGTGCGAGACACAGATGGTCCGAACGGGGTAACTTCTACTCACGGAGCGGCGGCGTCCGCGCACGATGCGTACGGCCGTGTGTCCCTCCGGGCCCGGTCACGCGCGTGGGAGGCACTGTGGAACACCAATCGACAGCGGAAGTCGGCCAGGCAGGAGGAACCGCGGTGTTGTCTCCGGACGACTTCGTCGAGGTGAGCATCCCGGCTGACGGGGCCTACCTCTCCGTGCTGCGCACGGCGACCGCGGGCCTCGCGGCGCGCCTCGACTTCACCCTGGACGAGATCGAGGATCTGCGGATCGCGGTGGACGAGGCCTGCGCGATGCTGCTCCAGCACAACATCCCGCACACCAGCCTGACCTGCCGCTTCGACCTGGCGCCCGCGGAACTCGCGATCACCGTGTCGGCGCCGACCGGGGACGGCAAGGCCCCCGCCAAGGACACGTTCGCCTGGACGGTGCTGACCGCGCTGGCCGGCCAGGTCGAGGCGAGCGCCGGGGGGCCGGACAACCTCGTGGCGATCACCATGGTGAAGCAGCGCGGCGGGGCGGAGACGACGGCAGCGTGACTACGGCACAGCGACCTATGACCCCGCCGACGCCGACCGAGCCGACCGAGCCGCCGCGCCCCGACGCGGACGAGGAGGTGGAGGAGGCCGTGGACGTGGAAGCGGAGACCGCGCAGCGCGCCGCGGAGGTGGGCCCGCAGCGGACCGTGCAGAGCGCCCGCAGCGCGGCCCAGGCCGCCACGCACGCCGAGGCCCGCGAGCTGTTCCGCCGGATGGCCGAGATGGACGCGCAGGACCCGGCCAAGGCCGGCGTGCGCGACCGGCTCGTCCGCATGCACCTGCCGCTGGTCGAGCACCTGGCCCGGCGCTTCCGGAACCGCGGCGAGCCGCTGGACGACCTGACCCAGGTGGCCACGATCGGCCTGATCAAGTCCGTGGACCGGTTCGACCCGCTGCGCGGCGTGGAGTTCTCCACGTACGCGACGCCGACCATCATCGGCGAGATCAAGCGGCACTTCCGGGACAAGGGCTGGGCCGTGCGCGTGCCGCGCCGCCTCCAGGAGCTGCGGCTCTCGCTCACCGCCGCCACCAGCGAGCTCTCCCAGCGCAACGGCCGCTCGCCGACGGTCGGCGAACTCGCCGTACACCTCGGCATCAGCGACGAGGAGGTGCTGGAGGGCCTCGAGTCGGCCAACGCCTACTCGACGCTGTCCCTCGACGTCCCCGAATCCGGCGACGACGAGTCCCCCGCCGTCGCGGACTCCCTCGGCAGCGAGGACGAGGCCCTCGAGGGCGTCGAGTACCGCGAGTCCCTCAAGCCGCTCCTCGAGCAGCTGCCCGCCCGCGAGAAGCGCATCCTGCTGCTGCGCTTCTTCGGCAACATGACGCAGTCCCAGATCGCCGAGGAGATCGGCATCTCCCAGATGCACGTCTCCCGCCTGCTGGCCAGAACCCTGACCCAGCTCCGCGAGAAGCTCCTGGTCGAGGAGTAAGAGCTCACGCAGGCAGTCGCGTTGTCCCGTAGGCCGATCGGACGGATCGGCCTACGGGACAACGTCTTTTCGAGCGCGGTTGAGGTTGACGGACGGCTGTCTCACTCGCGGACTGCGGCCGATTGGCGATCGTCACGCCGCCCGCCAATCGATGTTTAGTTTATCTAGTCAAAAATGGGCTACAATGACTGAATGAAGGAATCAACGCGACAGCCGTCCATCTACGTGGCGCCGACGCTGAGCAGCGAGGATCTGGCTGTGCTCGCCGAGATCCACCAGATGCGCAAGACGCTGCAACATCTGCTTCGCACTCCCAGGCGTTGGCAAGGCGGCCTGCGGCGATCCGCGCTAGCCCGCGCCATCCGCGGCTCCAACAGCATTGAGGGCTACGAAGTCGACGAGGACGACGCGGCGGCCGCACTGGATGACGAGGAGCCGATCAGCGCGGACGAGCGCACGTTCCTCGAGATCCAAGGCTACCGAGACGCGCTCGGCTACGTCCTGGCGATGGGCGAGGAGGACTATCTGGCTTTCGACACCACGGAACTGCGAGCGATGCACTTCATGATGCTGCGTCATGACGGTTCGAAGTCGCCGGGCCGCTATCGCAAAGGGCCGGTCTTCGTTCATGACGAACGCCATGACCGAGTCGTCTACGAAGGCGCGGACGCCGAAAACGTGCCCGCCCTCATGGATGCCCTCGTCGAGAGCTTGCGTGGCGGAGCGGAGCTAGATCCCGTCGTTCGATCTGCGATGGCGCATTTGAATCTCGTCATGATCCACCCCTTCCGGGACGGAAACGGACGCATGGCACGTGCTTTGGCGACTTCCGTGCTGACACGGTCGGATATCAGCGAGCCAGAGTTCTCAAGCATCGAGGAGTGGTTGGGCGCGAATACCGAGGACTACTACGCGGTGCTTGCCCTGACCGGAAACGGCTCATGGCAGCCGAGTCGCGACGCCGGGCTTTGGGTCTCGTTCAACCTGCGCGCCCACCACATGCAGGCCCAGACGGTGGCGCGCAGGTTCCAAGAAGCAGGTGAAACGTGGGGCGAACTGGACACTCTCGTCACCCGGCACAGGCTTCCGGAGCGGTCCATCGACGCCATGTTCGAGGCCGTTCTGGGTTACCGAGTTCGGCGAAACACCTATCGGAAGCGGACAGGGGTCGAGGAGCAGACAGCGACTCGGGACCTTGCGGCACTGGCCAACGCGGGTGTGCTCACCCCGCATGGAAACGGCCGGGGCCGCTTCTACACGGCCGGCGAGCCGCTCCAGATGATCCAGCAAAACCGCAAGTCGCAGCGGCACCCGCTCCGCGACCCCTACTCTTGGATGCGCCCACGGCTCGCCACGCCAATTCAGGAGCCTTCGACAAAGCCTTGATCCACGGACGACCGGAAGCGCAGGGGACGCTCTGAGTCGACAGCCGAAACGCTCGGCTCAGCGCGTCAGCACCCTGTGCGACCCCGGGGCGAACAGGAGCACGATGCCGAGGACGCCGTAGGCGATGGAGAGTGCGGCGTAGACGTCGTAGCCGCCCTGGAGCATCCAGTAGGCGACGCCGCCGATGAGCATGAAGGTCATCAGGGCGGGGGTGCGGGCCCAGGCCTGGCAGTGGAGCAGGCCGCGGGCGACCCAGCAGATGCCGAGGCCGAAGATCAGGTACAGCACGCCGAGGGTCTCGGCCATCGAACGGCTCATCGGGTCGCCGGTGAGGCCGGCGACGAGCTGGTAGACGCCGTACGCGGTGAGGGCCACGCCGGGCAGGGCGGTGGCGGCGGCCGCGCCGGTCACGGTCGCGGGGCGCCGGCTCGGGGCCGGGCTCGAGTCCGGGCCCGGCGCTGGGCGCCGGCTCGGCGCGGTGGATGCATTCGGCACGCTATGAGCGTATAGCGCGCGGGCGGCCACCCGGTCGGCGGGGCCGCCCGTCGTACAAGTGCGAGATGCGGGTACGTTAAAGGGCATGTCGGACGAGCGGGCTCGCGGGCTGCTGATCATGAATCCCAAGGCCACCACGGCCTCCGAGGGCACCCTCGACGTGCTGGTCGGCGCCCTGTCCTCGGAACTCGAACTGCGGCACGAGCACACCCGGTATCGCGGGCACGCGGCGGATCTCGCCGAGCAGGCGGCGGAGGACGGCGTCGACGTGGTGATCGCGTTCGGCGGCGACGGCACGGTCAACGAGGCGGTGACCGGGTTGATGGCGCACGGCTCGGGGCCGGAGGACCGGCCGCGGCTGGCGATAGTTCCCGGCGGGTCGACGAACGTCTTCGCGCGGGCGCTCGGCCTGCCCAACCACGCCGTCGAGGCGACCGGCGCACTGCTACGGCTGCTGCGCGGGGGCGACGATTTCGACGCGAGGTACGTCGATCGGACCCGGCTGGTCTCGCTCGGCGCGGTCCGCCCGGACGACGAGCCGGACGAGCGCTACTTCACCTTCTCCGCGGGCTTCGGATTCGACGCGGCGGTGGTCGGCGAGGTGGAGCGGCAGCGGGCTAACGGAAAGAAGTCCACGCACACTCTTTACGTCCGCTCGGCGCTGCGCGAATACTTCCGGCGCACCGACAAGCGCAACGCCCCGATCACGGCGAAAGCCGAGGACGGCACCGTCCTGCCGGAACTGTTCATGGCGATCATCGCGAACACCTCGCCGTGGACGTATCTCGGGCAACGGCAGATCATCGCCACGCCGAAGGCGGGATTCGAGACGGGCCTGGACCTGTTCGGGCTGACCACGCTGGCGGCCGTGCCGGTCTGGCAGACGGTCGGACGACTGATCGCCAGCTCACCAAGACTCGCCACGGGCCGGGGGGTCATCCTGCGGCACGACCTGCCCGAACTCACCCTGCTCGCGCAGCGTCCCGTCCCCTTCCAGGTGGACGGCGACTACCTGGGACCACGCGAACGTGTGACATTCCGTAGTGTTCCCGCTGCGCTTCGCGTCTTCGCGTGATGTACTGGATTCGGCGGACCGGCCCGGCGCCGGGGCGGTGCGCCACGGTTCCGGCTTGTCCTTGAAGTCCCATGGCGTGCTTCGCAGAGTGACCTTCAAAGACAAGGTGTGACCGAACCGACACCTGAGAATTGAAAAATGATTCCCGGAGACCCTTGTGTTCCGCGAGCGCGCCTGACAGGCTTGTTCACGGCCCTGAAACGTGGGCTGTGATCGCTCAGCGCCGAGCGTGGACACAGACCCACGGGATTCCGGCCCACCAGCCTCCGCGCGTCACCCTTCACATCCGTGAGCCCAGGCTCACGGGGCCGGGGAACGCCGATGCTCGTGAAAGCGTTCACATTCACAAGATCCGCTCGCGCAACGCGGCCCTACGGCGGCGAATGTTCCAGCGGGACTGGGGAACCGGGAACGTACCAGACGGCGTCGGCGTTTCTATGGAGCGTCGAATTGCTCGATGACGCGCGAACCGCACCACCTGAAGCACCATCAGCACCACAGCGCCGCCCGGCACCCTAGGGCGTGCGCCACCCATAGCACTTCACAAACGCACGAAGACTTCTGCGAAGGAGAAGGACCGATGAGCGACTGGCGCCACCGCGCCGCGTGCCGTGATGAAGACCCGGAGCTGTTCTTCCCGATCGGGAACACCGGGCCGGCACTTCTGCAGATCGAAGATGCCAAGGCGGTGTGCCGCCGATGCGACGTGATCGACCAGTGCCTGCAGTGGGCCCTGGAGTCCGGTCAGGACGCCGGCGTCTGGGGCGGCATGAGCGAGGACGAACGTCGCGCGCTCAAGCGTCGCGCCGCGCGTGCCCGTTCCCGGATGGCCTGATCGAGGCCTTCCGGGCCGCGACGGGTGAGAGCCCGTCATACGACCCAGCCCGGAACGGCTTCGGATCTCGAGATTCCGTTCCCCTCGGCAACACCCCGTTAGAACCCCGCGAGAACAGCTAGTACCCGCGACACGCGCACAGCCCGCACGAAACCTGCCTGGCCCCCGACCCGCCGTGCGCCCACCGCTCGCCGGCGGGGGGCCGGAGCGAGGCACACAACCGAATACCCAACGGGCTCGAGGCTCCATCAGCGCCTAGCCCGCAGCGATCTCAAGAGAGACGACGGTACCGCCGCCGTCTCTTTGTCGCATGTCGAACTCGCCTCCCAGCTCACCCTGGACCAGAGTTCTGACGATCTGCAAGCCGAGATTCCCCGCCGTGCGCGGGTCGAAACCCACCGGCAGACCCCGGCCGTCATCGACCACTGAGATCACCAGCCGGTCCTCGCGGCGCTGCGCGGTCACCTCCAACAAGGTGCCCGCGCCGCCGTCGAGGCCGTGCTCGAAGGCGTTCTGCAGCAGCTCGGTCAGCACCATGGCGAGCGGCGTGGCCACGGTCGCGCCGAGCACCCCGAAGCTGCCCACCCGGCGCGGGCGCACCGGCTCGGTGGCCACTCCCCCCGACGTGGTGCCGAGACCGGAAGCCGAGAAGTCCAGCACCATGCTCAGCACCCGGTCGGCGATCTCGTCGAAGTTCACCCGCTCGTCCAGCGTCTGCGACAGCGTCTCGTGCACGATCGCGATCGAGCCCACCCGGCGCACGGCCTCCTGTAGCGCCGCCTTGCCGCGCGGCTCGTCCAGCCGCCTGGCCTGCAGCCGCAGCAGTGCCGCGACCGTCTGCAGATTGTTCTTGACCCGGTGGTGGATCTCCCGGATCGTCGCGTCCTTCGTCATCAGCTCGCGGTCCCGCCGGCGCAGCTCGGTCACGTCGCGCACCAGCACCAGCGCGCCGATCCGCTCTCCGGACGGGCGCAACGGGATCGAACGCAGCCGCATCGCGTTGCCGCGGTCGTTGGCCAGCTCGGTGTCCCTGGCCTTGCGGCCGCTCGCCGTCTCGATCAGCGCCTCGTCGGTCGGCCCGGTGCTCACCGCGATGTCCGCGCACAGCTTGCCGAGGTGAGCACCGATCAGTTCCGTGTTCAGGCCCACGCGGTGGAAGACCGACACCGCGTTCGGGCTCGCGTAGGTGACCAGCCCGTCGGCGTCCAGGCGGAGCATGCCGTCGCCGACCCGCGGCATCGCGTCCAGGTGGCTGCGCGAGTTCGGCAGCGGGAAGCGTCCGGTGGCGATCATCTGTGCCATGTCCGAGGCGGTCTGCAGGTACGTCAGCTCGAGCCGGCTCGGGGTGCGCGCGGTGAGCAGGTTGGTGTTGCGCGCGATGACCGCGATCACCTTGTCGCCGCGGCGCACCGGGACCGCCTCCACCCGCACCGGCACGGCCTCGCGCCACTCCGGGTCGCCCTCGCGCACGATCCGCCCCTCGTCCAGGGCTTGATCAAGGAGCGGACGCCGCCCGCGTGGCACGACGTGCCCCACCAGGTCGTCCACGTAGGATGTCGGTCCGGTGTTGGGCCGCATCTGGGCTACCGCGACGTACTGAGCCTCGTCCGCCGTGGGAACCCAGAGAACCAGGTCCGCGAACGACAGGTCGGCGATGATCTGCCAGTCGGCGACGATCAGGTGCAGCCACTCCAGGTCTTCGGACTGGAGCGCGGTCTGCTCGCGGACAAGGTCGTTCATCGAGGGCATACGGCCAGTATGACCGAAGGCGCGGTGACAACAGGGCGGAAAGATCGTGACCTTGGCTTCCTCCCCACCCGGACGCGGGGGTTCCCCTCAGCCTCACGGCTGGGCCGCAGCGCGTGCGCGCCGCGGTGGGACCATTTCCTGCTTCGCCGACGACCGCCTGCCCGGAGTGCTCCGTTGAGGTCTTACACCGTCTCCACAGGCTGCAACCGCCAGCCCGGCGGCCAGGATGTTGCGTGCCGCGTTGACGTCGCGGTCGTGCACCATTCCGCAGACACACGTCCACTCCCGGACCTCCAGCGGCAGGTCGGCGCGGATGACGCCGCACCGGTCGACGATCCGCGCATGCACGCGAGCCACCTTGATCCGGGCCTTGTCCCGGTTCTCAGACTCGATCTGCTTGCGCGACAGGATTCGCTGCGCCCGAGCGAGGCGCTCTCGGTCGCGCTGCTCGTGCCTCGGATTGGTGATCTTCTCCCCGGCCGCGAGCGTCACGAGGCTCGTGATCCCGACGTCGATCCCGACAGTCGACTCGGTCGGCGGGAGCGCATTGAAGCCACTCTGGTCCTCGCACAGCATCGTGACGAACCAGCGGCACGCACTGTCGCGGGAGACGGTCACTGTGGACGGCAAGGCGCCTTCGGGAAGCGATCTCGACCACACGATGTCCAGCGGCTCCCCCATCTTCGCCGGCGTCAGACTTCCGTCCCTCCATCGGAAGCCGCTCGAGGTGTACTCCGCGGAATCCCTGGACTTCTTCCTGCTCTTGAACCGCGGATGGCCCGCCCGTCTGGCGAAGAAGTCGGCGAACCCCGCCTGCAGGTGCCGCAGCGCCTGCTGCAGCGGCACCGAGGAGACGTCATTCAGGTAGGCGAACTCTTCGGTCCTTTTCCACGCCGTGAGCATCGCCGAGGTCTCGCCGTACGTCACTCGCTCGCCACGCGCGGTCCACGCCTCACTGCGCGCCGTGAGCGCCGGGTTGTGGACCTTCCGGACACACCCGAACGTGCGCGCCAATTCAGCCGCCTGCGCATCGGTCGGGTAGAAGCGAAACTTGAACGCTCGCTTGACGGCAGCGACCCCCATACTTCAGATGATACACCGTCAGTTTGCAATCAAATGCACTCAGTCACATCGTGGACGTCTATTCGCCACGCCGGAAGGTCGAATCCTTCCCGACCTGAAGACCAGGACATCCCGAAGGGAACTCGATGAACGATATGTGGGACTGGCTTGGGACGCGGGCGGCCGAGCGTGAGGCCGCGGGGCTGCGGCGGCGGCTGCGGACTCGCGAGGTCGGCGACGGGCCGGTCGACCTGGCCGGGAACGACTACCTGGGCCTGTCCACGCATCCGGAGGTTCGCGCGGCGGCGGCTGAGGCGGTGTGGGCGTGGGGCGCGGGCTCGACGGCCTCGCGGCTGGTGACCGGGACCACGGCGGAGCACACCGGCTTCGAGCGGGAGCTCGCGGAGTTCCTCGGCGCGGAGGCCGCGCTGGTGTTCTCCTCGGGCTACCTGGCCAACGTGGGCGTCGTCACGGCGCTCGCCGGGCCGGAGGACCTGCTGGTATCCGACGCGCTCAACCACGCCAGCGTGATCGACGCCTGCCGGCTGTCCGGGGCGCGCCGCATCGTGGTCGAGCACTGCTCCCCGCTGGCCGTCGAGCGCGCGCTGGCCGGCACGTCGATCTCGTACCGCCGCGCCTTCGTGCTGACCGAGTCGGTGTTCTCGGTGGACGGCGACGTGGCCCCGCTGGCCGAACTCGCGGAGGTCTGCCGCCGCCATCGAGCCGTGCTGCTCGTCGACGAGGCGCACGGCGTCGGGGTGCACGGCGAGGGCGGCCGCGGCGGGGCCCACGCGGCCGGTCTGGCGGGCGCGCAGGACGTGGTGCTCACAGTGACCCTCTCCAAGTCCTTCGGGACGCAGGGCGGAGCCGTGGTGGGCCCGCAGGAGGTGATCGACCATCTGATCGACGCCGCGCGTCCCTTCATCTTCGACACCGCCCTCGCCCCCTCCTGTGCGGCGGCCGCGCGCGCCGCCCTCAGGATTCTGCGACGCGAACCGGAGCTCGCCGACCGGGTGCAGCGGAACGCCGCACGGCTGCACAAGATCGCGGAGGAGGCCGGGCTGCCCGCCACCGCCCCCTCGGGCGCCGTGACGTCGGTCATACTGGGCGACCCGGACAGTACGGTGGCGGCGGCGGAGCAGTGCGCCGAGCACGGCGTGCGGGTCGGCTGCTTCCGGCCGCCGTCGGTGCCGGACGGCCGCTCCCGGCTGCGGCTGACCGCGCGCGCGGACCTCACCGAGGAGGATTTCGCCCGCGTTTCCGAGGCTTTGCGGGGAATCCCGAAACCGCCAAATGGTCCAGACCAATGCCAGGAGAGGTCTGGACAACCTTCAGTGGTCTAGTCCACAATGGGCGCTGGTTCGTCGCCGCCCAACTGGAGGAAGTCGCGTGAGGATCTCGGCCCGCAGCGCGGTCGTCGACGGGGTGCTGACCCCCGTGACCGTCCGCGTGAATGACCGTCTGATCACGGCCGTCGAGCCGTACGCGGATCCGCAGGCGGATGTCGTGCTGGACACCGGCGTGCTCAGCGCGGGACTTGTGGACGTTCAGATCAACGGCTCCTTCGGCGTCGACTTCGCCGCCGCGGACGACGCCGACTGGGACGCGGTCGCGGCCCAGCTGCCGTTCACCGGCGTCACCTCCTTCCAGCCGACGCTGATCACCGCGCCGCTGCCTGAGCTGATCGCGGGCCTGGACACCGCCACCGAGGCCCGCGACCGGCAGGAGGACGGCCCGTACGCCCGGATCATCGGCGTGCACCTGGAGGGTCCGTGGCTGGCGCCGCTCAAGAAGGGCGTGCACGAGGCCGAATACCTGGCTGAGCCGACGCCCGAGGCCGTGGACACGCTGTTGTCGGCCGTGGGATTCGACATCCTGACGACACTGACGCTGGCTCCCGAACTGCCCGGCGCCCTCGAGGCGATCAAGCGGCTGACCGGCGCGGGCGTCACGGTCTCGATCGGGCACACCAACGCCACCGCCGCGCAGGTCGAGGCGGCCGCCGATGCCGGGGCCACGCTCGTCACGCACATCTTCAACGCGCAGCGCGGCCTCGCGCACCGCGAGCCCGGGGTTCCCGGCGCGGCGCTGGCGGACAGCCGCTACCGGGTCGGCCTGATCGCCGACCTGCACCACGTGGCCGCCGAAATCTGCACACTGATCTTCCGCGCCGCGCCCGGCCGGGTGGTGCTGGTCACCGACGCGATCGCGGCCGCCGGCATGCCGCCCGGAGCCTACGTGCTGGCCGGGATTCCGGTGGAGCTCGGCGAGGACGGCGTGCCGCGCAACGCCGACGGCACCATCGCGGGTTCGGCGCTGACGCTGGACCAGGCCGTGCGCAACCTGCTCGGCCTCGGCATGCCGGTGCCGACGGTGATCGAGGCGGCCTCCCGGGTGCCCGCGGACGCCGTGGGGCGGGTGGACATCGGCCGGATCGCCGTGGGCGCGCGGGCCGATCTGGTGCATTGGACCGAGGACTTCCACCCAGCCCGCACCTGGGTGGACGGCCGGGAGATCCCGGCGTTCGCGGATACCGGGGTGGGACTGGTCTGAGGGTACCGTCCCACCCCGGCCCCGAGCCGAAACACATCGCCCCCGCACCGGATCACGGTGCGGGGGCGAGGCTTTCACCGCGCTCTGCGGCCGTCTACAGGCCCTGCCACTCGGGCTTGGCGGCGTAGGTGGCGCGGAAGTATTCGGCGTGCTTCAGCTGGGCGGCGGCCGCCTCGTCGACGACGACGGTGGCGTGCGGGTGCAGCTGCAGGGCGGAGGCGGGGACGAGGGCGGACAGCGGGCCCTCGACCGTGGCCGCCACCGCCTCGGCCTTGCCTGCGCCGGTCGCCAGCAGGACGAGGTGCCGGGCCTCCAGGATGGTGCCGATGCCCTGGGTGATCACGTGGTGCGGGACCTCGTCCAGCGAGTCGAAGAACCGCGCGTTGTCCTCGCGGGTCTGCGGGGTCAGGGTCTTGATCCGCGTCCGGGAGGCGAGCGAGGAGCAGGGCTCGTTGAAGCCGATGTGGCCGTCCGTGCCGATGCCGAGGATCTGCAGGTCCACGCCGTCGGCCGAGGTGAGCGCGGCGTCGTACTCGGCGCAGGCGGCGGGGACGTCCTCGCTGGTGCCGTCGGGGCCGAGGAAGCGGTCAAGGCCGAGGCCGAGCGGCTCGAGGACCTCGCGCCGGATCACGGAGCGGTACGACTCGGGGTGGCCGGACGGCAGGCCCACGTACTCGTCGAGCTGGCAGACGCGCAGCCGGCCCACGTCGAGACCGCCGGTCACCCGCGCGGCCAGGGCCCGGTAGATCGGCAGCGGCGTGGAGCCGGTGGCGACGCCCAGCAGGGCGGCCGGCTTGCGCGCGATCAGGGCGGCGATCGCCTCCGCGATCAGCTCACCGCCGGCCGCGGCGTCGGGGACGATGACGACTTCCATCAGTGCTGTTCCTTGCCGTTGTGCGAAAAGTCGGAATTGTCGAGTCTTCCGGCCAGATACTCCGCGGCCGCGATGCCGCTCACCTTCGAGCCGCCGTACGTGCACAGGTCCGCGACATCGCCGTGCGGCAGGCCGAACTCGACGACCACCGCGTCGGGGCGGCGGGCCCGCACGCCGTCCACCGCGCGCCGCATCCACGGGTTGCGGTGCAGGTCGCGCACCGCGAGCACGAGCGGACGTCCGGCGGCGGCGGCGAGTTCGGTCGCGATGTCCACCTCGGCCTCCTGGTCCACCACGGGCGCCTTTATCAAGCCTATGGTCTCCACGTGCGCCGTGGGCGCGGCGATCCGGGCCGACGTGGTGCCGCGCAGTAACTCTTCCAGCGGCCCGGCGAGCCCCCAGGGTGTCGCGTTGTCCACCGCGATCGAGACCAGCGGGGAAAACTCGATGACGTGGGGGGCCGCGGTGAGCGGCTTGAGCTCGGTGCGCGGCGTGACGGCGCGGCGGGCCGCTATGAGGCCCACGGAGCGGTCGACCGGGGCCGCTGCTACCGAAGCCGCCGCGGCGGCCGCCAGCGACCAGCGAGCGGCCGTCCTGGACCGTTCCGCGGCCTCGTTGAGGCGTTCGGCGGACAGCCGGCCCTCGCGCACCGCCCAGACGAGTGCGTTGCGCAGGTACAGGTACGTGTTCTCGTCCGCCCTGCTGCCGCCCCAGCAGATCGCGTCGCAGCCCGCCGCGACCGCCCGGATCGTGCCCTCGGCCACGCCGAACCGGCCGGAGATCGCGCCCATGTCGATGCCGTCGGTCACGATCAGACCCTGATACCCGAGTTCCTCGCGCAGCAGGCCGGTCAGGATCGCGTGCGACATCGTGGCCGGGACCTCGGCGTCGCGGCGCGGGAACAGGATGTGCGCCGTCATGATCGCCTTGGCGCCGGCGTCGATCGCCGCGCGGAACGGCGCGAGGTGCATCAGCTCCGAGGCCTCGTCGTAGTCGATCAGCGGCAGGCCGAGGTGCGAGTCGCCCGCGGTGTCGCCGTGGCCCGGGAAGTGCTTCGCGCAGCCGATCACGCCCTGGGACTGCAGTCCGCGCACGTACGCCGCGGAGTGCCGCGCGACCAGGTCGCTGTCGGCGCCGAAGGACCGCGTCCCGATCACCGGGTTGTCGGGGTTGGCGTTGACATCGACGCAGGGCCCGTAGTTGAAGTTCACGCCGAGCGACTTCAGGTCCCCGCCGATCGAGCGCGCCACGGACTCGGTCAGCTCGATGTCGTCCGCCTTGCCCAGCGCCAGGTTCCCCGGATATGAGGACCCCCCGCGCACCTCGAGCCGGGTGACGTCGCCGCCCTCCTCGTCCAGCGCGATGAGCACCTCGGGGTTCGCGGCCAGCAGCTGCGCGCACAGCGAGGCGATCTGCTCGGGCGATTCGAGGTTCCGCGAGAAGGGCACGACACCGCCGAGCGCCCCGTCGCCCAGCGCCCGCAGCACCCAGTCGGGCGCCGTGGTGCCGACGAAGGACATCTGGAGCACCGTGCCCGCGTCCCGGATCAACCGCGCGGACTCCGTCCCGGACGGGATCACCCCTTCACCGCCCCGGCCGTCAGGCCGGAGGCCATCCAGCGCTGGAAGATGAGGAACAGGATGATCACCGGTATCGAGACCAGCGTGGAGGCGGCCATCAGGCCGCCCCAGTCCGCGCCGTGCGTCGGCGAGTTGCCGAAGCTGACCAGGTAGAGCTGGACGGTCTGCTTCGAGTTGTCGGTCAGCAGGATGTTGGCCATCAGGAACTCGTTCCAGGCCTGGATCCAGCCGAACACGCCGGTGGCCACCAGACCCGGCAGGGTCAGCGGCAGGATGACCTTGTAAAAGGTCTGGAAGCGGGTGCAGCCGTCCACCAGCGCCGCCTCGTCCAGCTCGCGCGGCACGTTGGCGATGAAGGTGCGCAGGGTCCAGACCGTGAAGGGCGCGGTGAACGACACGTAAGCGATGATCACGCCAAGCGACGTGTCGCCGAGGCCCGCCTTGGAGAGCGCGTCGTTGAGCGGGAACAGCAGCGCGATCAGCGGCACCATCTGCACGCCCATCACGATGATGATCGCCAGGCTCTTGCCGCGGAAGCGGAAGCGGGCGAGCGCGAGGGCCGCGAAGAAGCCGATCAGCAGGCTGAACAGAACCGTGGACGCGGTGATGATCAGGCTGTTGACGAGGTCCTGGGTGAAGACCGGGTCGTGGATCACCTCGGAGTACGAGCTGAACGAGAAGGCCTTCGGCAGGAAGTTCGGCGTTGCGCTCTGCACGAAGCGGGTCGGCTCGACGGAGGTGAGCAGCAGCCAGTAGACCGGGAAGGCGATGAACACCGAAAGCAGCAGGCCGAGGATGTTCCACCCGATGGTGGCGCGGCGGCGACGGGCCGAGACACGGCGGCGGCGCGGCCGCACGGCGGCGGAGGCGACGGCGGCCATCAGGCTTCGGATCCGATCCGCAGCAGCTGCCGGATATAGCCGACCATGAAGACTCCCATCAGCAGCACCATGATGATCGCCATGGCCGCGCCGTAGCTGTAGTTGTCGTTGCCGTAGATCGTGGCGAAGGCCTTGACGTACGAGTAGATGCCGAGCGTGTAGTAGCCGGGCTCCGGGTGCGTCTGGCGCAGGATGTAGATCTGGTTGAACACGCCCGTGTCCCAGATCACCGAGAGCGTGGTCACGATGACCAGCAGCGGCCGCAGGAACGGGTAGGTCACGTTGCGGAAGGCCTGCCAGGCCGAGGCGCCGTCCACCTTGGCCGCCTCAAGCAGCTCCTTCGGGATCTGCGCGAGGCCGGCGCTGAGCGTCACCGCGAGGAACGGGATCGCGCCCCAGATGATGATGAACGAGGCCACCTGCAGGCCCTGGTTCGGGTCGGCGAACCAGTCGTGCTGCGCGTACGAGCCGAGGCCCACCTTGGCCAGCACGTAGTCGACCACGCCGTACTGCGCGTCGAACAGCCAGCGGAACAGCTCCGTGGACACCGTGGTGGGCACCGACCAGACGAACATCAGCACCACGGTCAGGATCAGCTTGACCGAGCGGGACACCCGGCCCATCAGCAGGGCGAGCCCGAGGCCGAAGAGCAGCGAGAGGATCACGTTCGCCCCGGCGAAGACGATCGTGCGCTCGACCGAGGACCAGAACACCGAGTCGGTGAGGACCTTCTGGTACTCGGAGAAGCCCACGAAGGGGGTTCCGGTGAACTTGCTGCTGCTGCCGTCCTTCTCCAGTGACATGATCACCAGCCGCACCAGCGGATAGCCGATGACGGCGGCGAGCACCAGTCCGGTGGGGATGAGCAGCAGGTAGGGCAGCAGGCCCGCCTCGCGCCCGGCGCCGCCGAGCAGCCTGCGCCGCGCGGGCGCCGGGCTCGGGGAGGGCGGGTCGTCGATCTCGATGATGTTCACAACGCTCACAGGTCGCGTCCTTTCATAGCTCGGGTCCCGCGCGCCGGTGCCCGCGTCGCGCGAGACCGCCGGGGTCTCGCGCGACGCGGGGCACGGGCTCACGCCCGCCGGGCCGCGGTTCTCAGCAGAGCCGTGGGGTCAGGATCCGTTGAGGATGGTCGCGAGCTGAGTGTCCGCGGCCTTGGCCGCGGCGTCCACGGACTGCTTGCCGGTCGCGATGCCCTCCAGCATGTTCTGCAGCACGTTCTGGCTCTCCACGTTGGTCCACGCCGGGGTGTTCGGCACGAACCAGCTGTCCGCCGCCGCCTGGCCGGCCACCTTGTTGCCCGCGCTGCCCGCCTCGAAGGTCGGCATCAGGGTGGTGTTGTTCGGCATGGCGTACTTGGCGAGCATCGTCTCCGACGTGGTGTCGGTGTAGTACTTGATGAACTCGGCGCCCAGCGCGGCGTTCGAGGCGTTGGCCGGGACGGCCAGGTCGGAGCCGCCGAGGAAGGTCGGGGTGACCGTGCCCGCGGTGGCGCCGGGGATCGCGAAGGTGGCGATGTCCTTGGCCAGGGCCGGGTTGCCGCCGCCGGTGGCCGCGGTGACCGAGCCGGCCTCCCAGCCTGCGCCGAAGATCAGGCCGGTGTGGCCCTGAGCCATGACGGCGTCCTGGTCGGTCTCGTCCTTGGTCTGGCCGGCGGTCGAGGAGGCGGCCTCCAGCTTGGCCCAGGTGGCCAGGCCCTGCTCGGAGGCGGCGGACTCGAGGGTGCCGGTCCACTTGCCGCCGGTGTCGGAGGCGATGCCGCCGCCCGCGCCGAAGACGAAGGAGAGCGCGACGTACCAGTCCTTGCCCGGGATGTAGTAGGGCACCAGGCTGGCGTCGCCGGCCTTGGACTTGAGCGTGGCCGCGTCCGCCTCGAGGTCGCTGAGCGTGGCCGGCACGCTCAGGCCGGCCTTGCTGAACAGGTCGGTGCGGTAGATCGCGACCCGGTCGCCCGCGTAGTAGGGGATGGCGTACAGCTTGCTGCCGTCCGCCGAGGAGCTGGAGTCGGTCAGCGCCTTGAGCCAGGTGCTCGAGTTGTCGAACTGGCTCTTGCCCGAGGTGAGGTTGTACAGCTCCTGGTTCGCTATGAACGAGGCGGTGTCGGTGTCGCCGATCTCGACGACGTCCGGCTCGTTGGCACCGCCGGCCTGGATCGCCGCCTGGATCTTGGTGGTGTAGCCGGACCAGTCGGTCCAGTTGATCTTGACCTTGGCGCCGGTGGCCTTCTCGAAGCGGCTGACGGCCTGGGTGACGACGGCCGGCCAGCCCTTCTCCGCGTCGTTCATGATCCAGACATTGATAGTCTTACCGGCGCCGGACGTGGACAGCACCGAAGTACCGGAGCCGGAGCCAGAGCCCGAGCCGGAGTTGGACGAGGATGAACAGGCCGATGCGACGAGCGCGACGGACGCGGTGGCGCACGCCAGCGCGGCAAGCTTCTTGCGCTTCACAACATTCCTCCGTTGGACGGTGGGCGGTTCGCACCGTGGTCCCCGCCCGGCCTCCCTGAGCTGGGCCGGGACTCGGTCCGGTGCGCACACGACGTGATTCGGGCTGGTTTTCGGGTGGATCGCGTGCGGTGCTACAAATGGTTTAGACCAGTTCGGAGAGTGGCATAGACCAATCCGCACCGTCAAGGGATTCCACTCGGGCTCGACCATCCCGTTATCAAGGCTTCACCGACCGTATGGTTCCGTTAAGCTTCCGCTCGCGGGGCCGGTTAAGCTCGGTTCCGGGCCTAAGCAGGCACGATACTGGCGATGGAACCGAGGAGGTGCCGTGGCGTTCGACGAGGATGAGTCGCTCCTCCACGACGAACAGCAGGCTCGGGACGAGGGCGCCGCGGGCGCCGAACCGGTGGCCCGCGAGCCGAAGTACTACCGGCTCAAACGGCACCTGCTGGCGATGACCCAGTCCAGCCCGCCCGGCACCCCGGTACCGCCCGAGCGCACGCTCGCCGAGGAGTTCGACACCTCGCGCACGACGGTCCGTCAGGCGCTGGCCGAGCTCGTGGTGGAGGGACGGCTCGAGCGGATCCAGGGCAAGGGCACCTTCGTCGCCAAGCCGAAGGTCGCCCAGTCGCTGCAGCTGACGTCGTACACCGAGGACATGCGCGCGCAGGGCCTGGAGCCCACCTCCCGGCTGCTCGAGGTCGGCTACGTGAGCGCCGACGACGACCTGGCCGACCTGCTGCGGATCCGCGAGGGCGCGCGCGTGCTGCGCATCGAGCGGCTGCGGCTGGCCAACGGCGAGCCGATGGCGATCGAGGCCACCCACCTGAGCGCCAAGCGCTTCCCCGGCCTGCGCAGGCATCTGGCGAAGTACTCCTCGCTCTACTCGGCCCTCAGCGCGGAGTACGGCGTGCACCTGGCGCGGGCCGAGGAGACCATCGAGACCGCGCTGGCCACGCCGCGCGAGGCGGCGCTGCTTGGCACCGACACCGGCCTGCCGATGCTGCTGCTGTCCCGCCACTCGATCGACGAGGACGGCGAGCCGGTGGAGTGGGTGCGCTCGATCTACCGCGGGGACCGGTACAAGTTCCTCGCCCGGCTGACCCGGCCCGCGGAATGAGCGAGCTCGCGAGCGAATCAATGAACACAGCGAGCCCGCGAACGCGGCCGCCGAGCGCCGGCGAGGTGGTCGAGTGAGTATTTTGATTGTCTCCGGCACCGGTACGGAGATCGGCAAGACGATCGTGACCGCGGCGGTGGCCGCGCTGGCCGCGGCGCGCGGCGGCGGCGTGGCCGTGGTGAAGCCCGTGCAGACCGGCATGGCCCCCGGCGAGCCCGGCGACCTGGCCACGGTCTCCCGGCTGGCCGGAGTCCGCGACACGCACGAGTACGCGCGCTACCCGGACCCGCTCTCGCCCGCCGCGGCCGCCCGGCTGAGCGGCCTGCCCGCGCTGTCGCTCGGCCAGGTCGCCACCGATATCAGGAAGCTGAGCGAGGACCGCGCGCTGGTGCTCGTCGAGGGCGCGGGCGGACTGCTCGTGCGCTACGACGAGGAGGGCGCGACGCTCGCCGACCTGGCCCGTGACCTCGGCGCGCCGGTCCTCGTCGTCGCCGACCCGAGGCTCGGCACGCTGAACCACACCGCGCTGACGCTGGAATCGATGGCCGCGCGCGGAGTCGACCTCGCGGGCGTGGTGCTGGGCAGCTGGCCGCATGAGGATTCCGGCGAGGTTCCGGACCTGGCGATGCGCTGCAACCTGCGCGACCTGGAGACGCTGGCGGCACGCCCGTTGGCCGGGGCGCTGCCCGCCGGCGCCGGCCGACTGGACGCGCCGGAGTTCCTGCTCGCGGCGCGGGCCGGGCTCGGTCCGACGCTCGGCGGCTCGTTCGACGCCGCGCGCTTCCGCGAGACCTGGGGCCTGTGACATGTGACAGAGGCCATGCGGCCTGCTGGACGGCGTTCGCGGCCCATGAGGCAGAATGGCGCGCGTGACCGAGAACCACTCCACCACCCCCGACATCCTCGCCGCAGCCCGCGAGCAGGTCTTCGAACACGGCCGCGGCCTGGACGAGCGGCAGCTGCTCGAGGTGCTCGAACTGCCCGACGACCGGCTCGAGGAACTCCTCGCGCTGGCCCACGAGGTGCGGGAGCGCTGGTGCGGCCCCGAGGTCGAGGTCGAGGGCATCGTCTCGGTCAAGACCGGCGGCTGCCCGGAGGACTGCCACTTCTGCTCGCAGTCCGGCCAGTTCACCTCGCCGGTGCGCTCGGCGTGGCTGGACATCCCGTCGCTCGTCCAGGCGGCGAAGGAGACGGCCGCGACCGGCGCGACGGAGTTCTGCATCGTCGCAGCCGTGCGCGGGCCGGACAAGAAGCTCATGGCGCAGATGCGCGAGGGCGTCGCGGCGATCAAGGAAGCGGTGGACATCAACGTCGCCGCGTCGCTCGGCATGCTCACCCAGGAGCAGGTGGACGAGCTCGCCGAGATGGGCGTGCACCGCTACAACCACAACCTCGAGACGGCTCGCTCGTACTTCACCGAGGTGGTGACCACGCACACCTGGGAGGAGCGCTGGGACACGCTCCGGATGGTGCGCGACGCGGGCATGGAGGTGTGCTGCGGCGGGATCGTCGGCATGGGCGAGACCAAGGCCCAGCGCGCCGAGTTCGCCGCGCAGCTCGCCGAACTGACGCCGGACGAGGTGCCGCTCAACTTCCTCAACCCGCGTCCGGGCACGCCGTTCGGCGACCGGACCCCGCTCGAGGCGAAGGAGGCGCTGCGTACGATCGCGGCCTTCCGGCTGGCCCTGCCGCACACGATCCTGCGCTATTCGGGCGGTCGCGAGATCACCCTCGGCGATCTCGGCACGGAGCAGGGCCTGCTCGGCGGCATCAATGCCGTGATCGTCGGTAACTACCTGACGACGCTCGGTCGTCCGGCTGCCGCGGACCTGGAACTGCTCGACAAGCTCTCGATGCCGGTCAAGGCGCTCTCCGCCACGCTGTAGTCCGCGGCGGCCGTAGTCCGCGGCGGCGGTCCGGCGGTCCCCAGCGGCCGCTGTGTCTCGCCGCCGTGTCTCATCGTGCTCCGCGTCGGCGCCCTCCCCTCCCGGTGGGCGCCGCCGACGGCAGGGGACCGGCGAAGTGTCGTGGGCTTCGCCGGTCCCCACACGAGCCGGCACCCCGAGCCCGGCCGCCGTTGCGCGAAGGGAAGAAGAACAACGCCGGCCGCCGCTCATGCACGATCGCTGGCGCTTCGCGTGCACTCGGGTACCTGGCCTCGAGCATTCCGCAGCGGCCTACCGTGCGACTACCGCGACGCTGTCGCATCGGTGATCTTCCCCGGCGAAATCCATTCCGGTCACGGACCGCATCGGGCTACGATCTGCCTGTCGCGCTTCGGGGCGTGGCGGATCCTCGCCACGTCGTTCCCACGGTGGCGGAACGCCGCGGCCGATCGCTGGAAGGACGTTGCGTTGCGGTTCGCTTTGCTCGGTCCCGTGCAGGTGCACGACGACGACGGTCCGGTGGAGATTCGCGGAGCCCTGCGACGCACTCTGCTCGCCGCGCTGCTGCTGCACCGCGGCTCGGTGCTGTCCGCGGACCGGCTGGGCGAACTGGTCTGGGGCGGACGGCCCCCGGCCTCGGTCACCACGTCGCTCTACAACCAGATCATGCGGCTGCGGCAGGCCCTGAACGACGACGGCGACCTGATCCGCGCCGTGACCCCCGGCTATCTCATCCACGTCGCCCCGGCCGACCTCGACCTGACCGCGTTCGGCGACCTGTGCACGGAGGCGCGCCGCGCCGCCGGCGTGTCCGACTGGTGCGCGTGCTCGAAGCTCTACACCACCGCGCTGGCCCTGTGGCGCGGCGAGATGCTGGCCGACGTCCCCGCGCTGCACGACCACCCGTCCATCCACCAGTTCACCGAGAACCGGCTCGGCGCACTCCAAGGCCGCATCGAGGCCGACCTCAACCTCGGCCGGCACGACGAACTCATAGGTGAACTTAGAACCCTGACCGTATCCCATCCGCTGCGCGAGGCCTTCCACGCACAGCTGATGCTCGCCCTCTACCGCGCGGGCCGCCAGGCCGACGCCCTCAACGTCTACCGCGACCTGCGCCGGGCGACCAGGAACGAACTCGGCGTCGAACCGGGCGCGGCGATCCAGACGCTCCAACAGCGGATCCTGAGCTCAGACCCCGCACTCACCCCGCCGAAGCCGAACCCTGACACCGGTGCGCCGCTCTCCGTCGCCCCTCCCCCGCGGACGACCCCCAGTCAGCTCCCTGACGAGAAGTCTCCATTCACCGTCCGCCCCACCGACCTCGACGAACTCGTCTCCCTGGTGGAGGCCACGGTCAACGGCGCGGACACCGGCATGGTCGTGATCTCCGCGAACAACGGCGCCGGGAGCGTCGGCAAGACCGCGCTCGCCGTCCGTGCCGCGCACCAGCTCCGCGAGCACTACCCCGACGGCCAGCTCTTCATCGACCTGCACGGCTCCAGCTCCTGCCCGCCCCCCACGCCGCCCGAGGACGCCCTCGACTACCTGCTGCGCTCCCTCGACGTCCCGCCGCCCGCGATCCCCGCCGACCTCGACGAGCGCGCCGCGCTGTACCGGTCCCGCCTGGCCGGTACCAGAACCCTGATCCTGCTCGACGACGCGGCGAACACCGCCCAGGTCCAGCCGCTGCTCCCCGGCACCCCCGGCTGCCTGGTCCTGATCACCAGCCGCAACCGCATGATGGGCCTCGACGACGCCCACTTCTTCGCCCTCGACGCAATGGGAGACTGATCATGCGCTTCGGGCTCCTCGGTCCGCTCCAGGTCCGCTCCAACGGCGCCGACGTCCCCATTCGCGGCACCCTGCGTCGCACCCTGCTCGCCGCCCTGCTGCTGAACCGCGGCGCCGTCGTCTCCGCGGACCGTCTCAGCGAACTGCTTTGGGGCGACGACGCTGCCGACGCCGTAACGCCGCTCTACAACCAGGTCATGCGCCTGCGCCAGGCCCTCGACGACGACGGCGCCCTCATCCGCGCCGTCCCCCCGGGCTACCTGATCCATGTCGCCCCCGACGACCTCGATCTCACCGAGTTCACCGATCTCTGCGCCCGAGCCCGCGACGCCGCCGCCACATCCGACTGGCTTGACTCCGCCAAGCTCTACACCGCGGCACTGGCCCTATGGCGCGGCGAAATGCTCGCAGACGTCCCCGCGCTGCACGACCACCCGTCCATCCACCAGCTCACCGAGGACCACCTCGTCGCCGTCCAAGGCCGCATCGAAGCCGACCTCAACCTCGGCCGCCACGACGAACTCATCGGCGAACTCAGGACCCTCACCAAATCCCACCCGCTGCGCGAGGCCTTCCACGCCCAACTGATGCTCGCCCTTTACCGCGCAGGCCGCCAAGCCGACGCTCTCAGCGTCTACCGCGACCTCCGCAGCGCCTCGAGCAGCGAGCTCGGCGTAGAACCGGGCGCGGCGATACAGGCGCTCCACAGCGCCATCCTCAACTCAGACCCCTCCCTCGCACTCACCTCCGCGTCAGCACTCGCGCCCACCGCCCCCGCCCCCGCTCCCCGCCCACCCATGCCCTCCCCCCGCCAACTCCCCGCCGACACCCGCCTTTTCACCGGCCGCCAAGCCGAACTAGACGAGCTCACCTCACTCGCGTTAAACGGGAATCCCACCGCAGGCACCGTCGTCATCTCCGCCATCAACGGCATGGGAGGCGTAGGCAAGACCGCACTGGCCATCCATGCCGCGCACCAACTCCACGAGCGCTACCCCGACGGCCAACTCTTCATCGACCTGCACGGCTACTCCGTAGACCTCGACCCGGTCGCGCCGGAGGATGCCCTCGACTACCTGCTGCGCTCCCTAGGCGTGCCACCCCAGTCGATCCCCGGCGACCCAGACGCCCGCACCGCCCTCTACCGCTCTCGCCTGGCCGCTTCCAGAACCCTGATCCTCCTCGACAACGCCGTCAACGCGGCCCAAGTCCGCCCTCTCCTCCCCGCAGCGCCAGGCTGCCTGGTCCTCATCACCAGCCGCAACCGCCTGACAAGCCTCGACGACGCGCACCTTCTCGCCCTCGACGTCCTCCCCCACGCCGACGCCGTAGCCCTGCTCCGCGACGTCGCCGGCCCCACCCGCGCCCCCGAACTCGACGCCCAACCCACCGCCGTCGCCGAACTCATCACCCTCTGCGCCCACACCCCCCTGGCCATCCGCATAGTCGCCGCCCGCCTCCGCCACCGCACTTCCCTGACGGTGGACGCCCTCAACACCGAACTCCGCGAGGAAGCCGACCGCCTCGACCGCATCCAAGACGGCGACCGTGACCTGACCACCGTCTTCAACGCCTCCCTCCGCATGCTCCCCGACCCCGCCCAACGCCTCTTCCGCCTCCTAGGCCTCATCCCCGGCCCCGACTTCGACCCCCACGCCGCCGCCCACCTAGCCGCCACCGACCTCCGCACCGCCGAGCGCCACCTAGACACCCTGCTAGACCACAACCTCCTCATCCAACACGCCCCCGGCAGGTACCGCCTCCACGACCTCCTCCGCGCCCACGCCCGCACCCTCGCCGCCCAAGACCCAGGTTCCGAAGCCGCCTTCACCCGCCTCGTCGACTACTACCTGGTCACAGAGCGTGCAGCCGACGCCGTGATCAACAGCAAAGCCAAACCCATGACAGCCCCAGTGCTGTCCCCCAAGGACCCGCTGCCCGTGATCAGAACAGGGCGCGATGCGAATGATTGGCTGCGAACAGAACGTCAGAACCTTCTTGCGCTCGTCGCTCAACCCACTACCGATCCTGTGTACAGAGACGCACTGATTTCAGCACTGGCCACCCATCTTGGCGCCGAAGGGCCGTGGAGCCTCGCCGAAGATCTACACGCCTCCGCTGCCGAGTCGGCAAGGATACGCGGTGATCAACTGGCTGAGGCAAACGCTCTGGTCGACCTTGGCACGACCGCTGGTGGGCTGGGCAAGCCGGATGTCGCGCTCGATCATCTTGAGCGGGCTTCGGCGCTCTACCGAAAAGTCGGCAATGCCCGCGGAGAAGCACGCACCCTCTGGTCAATCGGTCATACGAATCTCCAACGAGGCCGGATGCACATGGCGGCGAAGCCCTACAAACGAGCACTCGAAATCTACCGCGAACTCGGCGACCGTTCGGGAACGGCCGCGCTACTTAGCCTGCTCGGCGTCCAGAGCCATGCCACAAGTAAGAACAAAGCGGCAAAAGAATACTTCGCACAGGCCATCGCGATCCGCCGCGAACTGAACCATGCGATCGGCGAGGCCGACTGTCTGCTGAACGCCAGCTTCTCCCTCTTTGCCACAGAAGACTTCGACGAAGTACGACCGTCACTCCACCGAGCCCTCACGCTGGCCAAACAAGCCCTAAATAGGCAGCTCACCGCCAACATCCTGCAGGAGATCGGGCGATACCACCTGCTCGCCGGCGAACTCGACGACGCGACGCGGCTGTTTAGCCAGGCACTCGAACTGCACGTCGAGGTTGGCTTTCGCATGGGTGAAGGCAATATCTATTGGGAACGCGGGCGGATAGAGTTCGCGCGCGGCAACCACGACGGCGCAATGGAGCTTTATTTCAAAGCGCTCGATATATTCCTGGAGATCCGCAATCTGTACGGCGAGACTCTCGCGAGGCACGAGCTTGGTCGCGCACATCACGCCAGGGGTGAGTTTGAACGCGCCAAGCCGCTTCTCGATCGAGCGCTGCAGATCAACGTCGAGACCGGATTCCAAATCGGGGAGGCAGAAGTCCGAAACTCCATTGCAGCCCTTCGGGCTGACGTGGATGGACCTGAGGTGGGGCTCAAGCTTTATCAGGAAGCCCACGAGGTCGCCGTCAGGGCGGAGCATCCGTTGGAGCGGGCGCGGGGGCTTGAGGGGATGGCGCGGTGCGAGGTGGAGTTGGGGATGGTGGAGGCGGGGGTTGGGCACCTGCGGGAGGCCGTCGATCTTTATGGGCGGATGAAGGTGGTCGAGTACCGGCCGGCGGCGGCGTGGCTCACGGAGCTGACGGGGGGCTGAAGGGCGCGGCTCGTCAGCGGCTGCGGGGGCCGCCGCGGCGGGTTAGGAGGAAGACGAGCAGGCCGATGAGGGCGAGGATGGCCACGGCCAGGGCGGCGACGACGGGGAAGTTCGAGCCGTGGTTGGTCGGATCGACGCTGAGGATGTGCAGCCTTCTGGTGCTGGACAGCAGGTATACGGCGTGTCGGGACATGGCAGGACCCCCAATCCTCGTATCGAGGCTATCCGATCGGGAGATTGTGTTGCGGGGCGGGAGATCGAAGGGCGCGGGCTATTCGGCGGGGGCGGGGACCTGGAGGGTCTGCAGCACGTGGTCGAGGACGAGTTCGGCGGCGCCGAGGAGGGCGGCGCAGTCGAGGGTGGCGGGGAGTACGGGGACGGGGACTGCGCGCTCGAGGAAGGAGCGCTCGGCCATCTCGGCGGCGATGCGGGCTGCGCCTAGCGGGTAGAGCTTGGCGAGCAGGCCGCCGAGGAGGATGCGGTCGGGGTCGAGCACGTTGATGAGGCCGGCGATGCCGCTGCCGAGCAGGGTTGAGATGTGGTCCACGGCCTGGGTGGCGGCGGGGTCGCCGCGTTCGGCGGCCTCGATCAGGACCCTGGCACGGTATTCGATGCCGGTGACGGGGCTGTCCGGGAGGTAGGCGGCACGCATCAGGGCCCTCGTGTCGGCGACGAGTTCGAGGCAGCCGCGGGAGCCGCAGGAGCAGCGGGGGCCGTCGGCGTCGGCGGTCGTGTGGCCGACTTCCATCGCGTAGCCGCGCGCTCCGCCGAAGACGGTCCCCTCGGTGATCAGCGCGCCGCCGATGCCGATGTGCTCGGTCGTCAGGTAGAGCAGCTGGTGCGCGCCGCGGCCGGCGCCGTGCCGGTGCTCGGCGAGGGCGGCGAGGTTGGCGTCGTTGCCGACGTGCACGGGCCACGGCTCGTCGAGGCCCTCGCGGACGAGGTCGCGCGTCGGGACTCCGGCCCACTCGAGGTGCCGGGGTTCGAGCGCGTAGCCGTCCTCGGTGCGCACGGGGGACGGCATCGAGACGCCGATGCCCGCGATCGGTCGCCCGGCTTCGCGGCCGAGCTTGCGCAGCAGTCTGGTAATGCGCAGGAAGATCGAGGCGACGTCGGGCCGCACCTCGATCGGTTCGCGCTCCACGCGGAGCACCCGTCCGCCGAGTTCGATCACCGCGACGTCGAGGGTGTCCACGCGCAGGTGCGCGGCGAGTGCGACGGGCGACGTGGCGGCGACGTGCACGTGGTGCGACGGGCGGCCGGGGCCCGAACCGGAGCCGTCGCCGCGGCGGGCGGTGGGGCGGTCGTCGACCCGGACCAGTCCGCGGTTGACCAGATCGCTGAGCGCGTACCCGGCGGCGGACCGGCCGCAGCCGAGTTCCGCGGTCAGTTCGGCGCGGGTCGCCTCGCCGCCGGCGTGGTGCAGCAGCGTCAGCAGCCGCGAGGCGTTGTTCGCCGAATCGTTGCCGCTCGGACCGATGATCGAACTGGACAAGGGTGGGGTCACCCCTCGATTATGTATTTGTACAGCCGTTGCACAAAATTGTCAGGCCCGGAGCGCCGCCCGGGACCGTGTAGGAGGGGGAAGCCCGTGAACACCGCCATGCTCATCGGCCTGCTGGCCGGCTCGATGACCACCGCCGCCTGGCTGCCTCAGGTGGTCAAGGCCTTCCGGACCAAGTCCACCCAGGACTTCTCCTGGAGCTGGTTCGCCATGTTCGGGTTCGGCGTGGCGTTCTGGCTGGTCTACGGCTTCGCGATCTCCGCGGTCGCGGTGATCCTGCCGAACGCGCTGACGTTCCTGCTGGTGCTGAGCCTGTTCACGCTGAAGGTGCGGCACGTACGCACGCTGTGACCCAATCGAAATGCATTACTTCCGTCACAAGCGGCCCGATCGCAACTAACCTCCGGAGAGATATCCACCTGTGACGTAGCTCTCACATAGGAGGTGCCCATGGCCGGGGGACCCACCCCGCCCGGGATGATCACTCCGTTGCGGTTGTTCGCGACTCTCTGCATCCTGGCGCCCACCATCGCCGTGATCGCGGTTCCGACGTACAACTCCGCGACGCCCACACTCGGCGGCTTCCCGTTTTTCTACTGGTACCAACTGATCTGGGTGGTCATCACCGGGATCCTGATGGTCGCGGCGTATTGGGCGATGAAGATCGACGCGCGGCGGCGCAAGCAGATCCGGGCCACCGCCGAACCCGCCGGCGACGGCGCTGGTGACGGGGAGGCGGGGGCGTGAGGATTCTGGCTTCCGGTAGTTCCGGAGTGCACGGGGTCGAACTCGGCGTCGTGGTCACGCTCTTCGTGTTGGTGGCGGTGTTGGGTTTCCTGGCGGCGCGGTGGCGTCGGTCGGGGGACGCGAACCATCTGCACGAGTGGGGGCTCGGCGGGCGTTCGTTCGGCGGGTTCATCACCTGGTTTCTGATCGGCGGTGATTTGTACACCGCCTACACATTCGTCGCGGTGCCCGCCAGCCTGTTCGCCACCGGCGCACTCGGGTTCTTCGCGGTCGGCTACACCATCCTGGTCTGGCCGCTGGTGTTCATCTTCCTGCCCAGGCTCTGGTCGGTCTCGCGCAAGCACGGGTACGTCACCCCGGCCGACTTCGTCAAGGGTCGGCACGGCTCACGGCTGCTGTCACTGGCGATCGCGGTGACCGGGATCGTGGCGACGATGCCGTACATCGCGCTGCAACTGGTCGGCATCCAGTCCGTGCTGTACGTGATGGGCATCGGCTCCAGCGGCTCCTCGTTCGCCCAGGACCTGCCGCTGTTCGTAGCGTTCATCATTCTGGCCGCGTTCACCTATACCTCCGGGCTGCGCGCCCCGGCCGCCATCGCGTTCGTCAAGGACCTGCTGATCTACATCACGATCCTGGTCGCGGTGATCTACATCCCGATGCGGCTCGGCGGCTGGACGCACATCTTCAGCGCGGCCAGCACTCGCCTGGCGGTCAAGAGCCCCACCACGCACCTGCCCGCGGGCTCCACACTGCTCGCCCACGGCAACGCCCTGCCGTTCGCCACCCTTGCGATCGGTTCGGCGATGGCGCTGTTCATGTACCCGCACGCGCAGATCGGCGTGCTGGCCACCAAGCAGCGCAGCACCGTGCGCCGCAACGTGTCCGCACTCACCGTCTACTCGCTGATGCTCGGCTTTGTCGCGCTACTCGGCTACATGGCCATCGCCGCTGGGTTCACGACCAAGAGCCTGGGCAACAACGCGCAGCACGCCGTGCCGGCGCTGTTCGACGCGATGTTCCCATCCTGGTTCGCCGGCATCGCCCTGTCCGCGATCGTCATCGGCGCGCTCGTGCCGGCCGCCATCATGTCCATCGCCGCGGCGAACCTGTTCACCCGCAACATCTACGTCGACTACATCAAACCCGACGCGACCCCCGCCCAGCAGACGGCCGTGTCCAAGTGGGTCTCGCTGCTGGTCAAGTTCGGCGCCCTGGCCTTCGTCCTCGGCCTGGACGCGACCAGCGCGATCAACTTCCAGCTCCTCGGCGGCGTACTGATCCTGCAGACCTTCCCGGCGATCGTCGGCGGCCTGTACACCCGCTACTTCCACCGGTGGGCACTGCTCCTCGGCTGGGCCGCGGGCATCGTCTACGGCGCGGTCGTCGCCTGGCAGCAGTCCTCGGCCACCCAGCACCACTTCGCCTCGCAGGTGGCGCTGATCCCGTGGACGCATCAGAAGGCGTACATCGCGGTCACCGCGCTGGTGGTCAACCTCGTCGTGCTCGTCGTGTCGAACCTCGTGCTCCGTGCGATCAAGGCACCGGCCGGGGTGGACGCCACCGCTTCCTCCGACTACGACCACGACGTCGAGCACGAGGAGCCGTTGGCCGTGACGGCGAAGCCCGAGACGGCCTGAGGGCGGCGGGTAACCGGCCCGCGCCGCGTGCGGGAGTGACCACGTAGGATCTGCGGCATGGATCTGGTGGTGCGTGCGGCGCGGGAAGCCGAGCTTGAGCGGATCGGCGAGCTGACGGCCGAGGTGTACGAGTCGGAGAACCTGGCCGGTCCGGAGTACGTGCAGGTGCTGCGCGATGCCCGGTCCCGCTGGGAGTCGCCCGGCACCACGCTGCTCGTCGCGTTCGACGACGGTGCCGAGGAGCCGGAAGACCTGCTCGGCACCGTCGTCTTCGCCGGCCCCGGATCACCCTGGCGGGATCTGGCGACGGGCGACGAGGTGGAGTTCCGCATGCTGGCGACGGCGGATCCGGCACGCGGACGCGGCGTCGGCGAGTCGCTCGTCCGCGCGTGTATCGACCGTGCGAAGCGGGCCGGAGCGACGCGGCTGGTGCTCTCGACCGGCCCGCAGCACCTCGCCGCGCACCGCCTGTACGACCGGCTCGGGTTCACCCGCGTGCCGGAGCGGGACTGGCGTCCGCGGTCGGACCTGGACTTGGTGCTGCGCGCGTACGCGCTGGAACTGTAGGGGCGCGGCGACGGCCTAGAACAGGGACTTCGCCAGAGGGAACGCCAGAGGGACTAGGCCAGGTCGCCGTGGGCGGAGCAGCGGGCCCGGTAGCCGGTGGGCAGCACCTGGACGACCAGACGCCTGCGGCACTGCGGGCAGTAGCGCGGCGGCTCGAGGCTCAGCCGGGCGACGCACGCCGGGTGCGGGGACGCGGCGGGCTCGCCGCAGTGGCCACAGTAGGGGATTTCAGAAGTCGGCGAGTTCGCGGGAACGGCGGCGGGGTCGGGCGTGGGCATGGGCATGATCGGGGCTTCGGGCCGCGTCAGCCGAGGACGGCGATGACGTCGCCCTCCTGGATCACGTCACCGGGCACGACCTGGACATCGGTCACCGTGCCGGGGCCCTCGCAGAGCACCGGGATCTCCATCTTCATCGACTCCAGCAGCACCAGCGCGGTCCCGGCCTCGACCTTGTCGCCGACCTTGACGTGCACCTCGGCGACGTTCGCCACCATCTCCGCCCGGACCACTTCGCTCATAGTCTGAACAGTACCAACTCGGGCCGCCCGGCCGGACGAACGGCGGCGACCAATCGGATCAACGAAGGCGGTACCGGGCGCGCATTGACAAGCGCGGATTCCCAGCGCAGGCTGCGGCCTACTCGACCGAGACCAGCCGGGTGAGCGATTCGACGGCGCGCGGGTCGTACGGGTCCCCAATCCCGCGGCGGATCCGTGCCAGGGCACTGACGTGCGCGGACGGTCCGGGCTCCGCGGTGCGCAGGTCCTCGAAGTCGTTGGCCACGCGCAGGATCGCGGCGGCCCGCCGCTCGCTCTCGTCGCCGATCGCCTCGTCCTCGCCGACGGCGGCCTCCGAGACGGCGAGCTGGGCGCGGTAGGACAGCGGCTGGGCCTCAAGCACCCGGGCGACCCGGTCGAGCACGCCGGTCTCCCGCACCACCTCCGCGCCGCGCGCCGCCACCTCGGCCGCGACCCACGGCGTGGCCAGCACGGTCGCGCCGCCGGGCAGCGGGTCGGCGAGCGAGAGCTGGCCGATGTCGTGCAGCAGCGCCGCGTATTCGAGGTCGAGCAGCTCCGGCTCGGTCAGGTCCAGGTCGCGGCCGATGGCGAGGGCCAGCCGGCACACGCGGCGCGCGTGGCCCGGGTCGGTGTACCCGGCGAGGTCGGTCATCCGGGACAACGCGCGGATCGTCTGCTGGTAGGTGGCGCGGATCGCGGAGTAGCGGCGCAGCGCGCGCTGCATGACGAGCACCGGCGCGGCGGCGATCGGCAGCACCCACAGGCCGAGCGGGTCGGCGGCGAGCGCGACCGCGACGGAGAGTGCGGCGACCGCCGGGCAGATCCGCGCCGTCGCCACGCATTCCTCGAACCAGGTGTCGAGCAGCCGCCGCAGGCTCGTCCGGGGCGCGGCGGCGGACTCGGCGGGCCGTCCGTGCTCGACGGAGGAGTCGCCGTACTCGGAGTGGCTGAGCAGCGAGCCGGTGGCGTAGTAGCCGGAGGATGTCGCGAACACGGCCGCCAAAGCCGGGTCCATCAGCAGCGCGAGGATGGCCATCGCGCTGAGCAGCAGGAGCAGTTCGGTGCGGGTGGCCGTGGCGATCTCGGGCGCCAGGACCGTACGGAGGAGCCAGGCCACGATGCCGGTCACACCAATGCGCCGAACGAGGTATCCGATCGGAGCGGGCCGTCCGGCGATCGCCTGCGGCACCGAGCCGATCACGGCGGCGACCGCGACCACGACGATCACCTGCACCGGGCCCCACATCGCGGGCCGCCCGCCGATGGACGTGGTCAGCGCGTAGCCGAGCCCGGCGGTGGCGGCCAACGGGGCGTTGTCCCGGCCGCCAGGCAGCGTGATCCGCAGGGCTTCGCCGAGCACTATGACGGCGCCGAACGCGAGCGCGTCCGACATCTGCACGGGACCGCGCACGAACAGCTTGAGCATGGCCGCCAGCACGCCAGCGACGAGCAGGCAGCCGAGCAGCACCGGAGTGGCGACGAAGTGGTGCCGCGGCGGAGTCTGCGTCCGCGCGGGTCCCGATTCGTGACGCGATCGGGTGAAGTACCGGAGGGCGCCGCTCATCTGCCCTCCGTCTCAGGGCCCGTGTTCGTCGGGGTGTCGCGGTCGGTGCCGCGCTCGGTGGCCAGGTCCGCGGCTCGGTCCGCGGCGCGGTCGTTCTTCGGCTCGCGCTTGGTCTGCGTCGGGAGGTTCAGCTCGGGACGGAAGGGGGCGAGACGCAGCTCGTCGCGCGGGGCAGGGGGCTGCTTCGGGTCCGGAAGCACGGCGTCTGGAAGCACTGGGTCCGGGAGCACCGCGTCGGGGAGCGCCGCGTCCGGAAGGGTTGCGGCCGGAAGCGAGACGTCCGGGACCGGGTTGTCGCCGCCCGACGTTTCGTCGACCGCCGGCTCACGCTCGGCGGACTCATCGGTCGGCGGCTCGCTGCCGGACGCGTAGTCATCGGTCTGCGGCTTCTCGGCGCCCTCGACGTCCACGGCAAGGAGCTGATACGCGGGGTCGTCGTGGTCGAACTGCGCGACCACCGCTCCCGGCGGCAGCTCCGCGAGCTCCGGCTGGCCGCCGCGGGCGCCCGGGCACGCGGTACCGTCGCCGCGCCACGGACGTCCCGCCAGCTCGGCCCGGGACAGCGCCGCCGCGATCGCGTCCACGATCGCCGGGTCGAACTGGGTGCCCATGTTGGCGCGCAGCTCGTTCAGCGCCTCGTCCGAGCCGCGGGCGCCGCGATAGGACCGGGTCGAGGTCATCGAGTCGAAGGCGTCGGCCACCGCGATGATGCGCGCGAACGGCGGAATCCTCATACCGCGCAGGCCACTCGGATAGCCCAGTCCGTCCATCCGCTCGTGGTGGTGCAGGATCGCGCTGTACGCCTCGTCCAGGAAGGCGATGTCGCGCACCACCTCCACGCCGCGCGAGGGGTGCAGCCGGATCTCCTCGAACTCCTCGTCGTCCAGTCGCTCGGTCTTGCGCAGCAGCCGCGTCGGCACGCCGAGTTTGCCGACGTCGTGCAGCGTCGCCGCGTAGCGCAGCACCTCGACCCGCTCCGGCGGCAGCCGCAACTCGTCCGCGATCATCTCGCTGATCCTGGCCACCCGCTCGCTGTGCCCGCGGGTGTAGAGGTCCTTGATCTCCACGGCCTGGACCAGGGTCCTGATGATCGCGTCGTGCGCGGTGCGCTGCTCCTCGTACTGCACCGTGGCCCAGCGCGTGACGATCACCGGCCCGAGCAGCACGATCGCGGCCAGCGCGTCGTAGGACACGGTCCAGAGCACCGCGGTGAGCAGGCCGACGAGGGCGTACGCGATGTTGCGCGGCACCATCCGGAGGGTGAAGTCGCGCAGCGCGGCACGCTGGGTCTGCCGGCCGACCTGCACCAGGAACGTCTCGATGACCGCGGCCGGCACCACGCTGAGCACCAGCACGGCGAGGCCTATCGGCACCAGCGCGCCGGGGAAGTCGGAGCCGGTCAGCACGGTGCGCCCGTCCGCCGCGTGGTACACCTCGCCCGCCGCGGCCGCGGCCAGGAAGGCGACCGCGCAGGCGAAGCCGACGCGCGTCGGCCGGGCGCGGCGCAGCACCATGCACGAGGAGGAGACGGCTCCGGTGAGCGCGGCGGCACCGGGCGGCAGCAGCACGATCGAGGCCAGCAGCACCGAGACCATCGCGGGGCCCGCGGGGCTCTCCTGGGTGTCCGGCAGCCGGATCGTCAGATTGAGCAGCACCTGCAGCAGCAGCAGGACCAGGAAGGGGGCACGGGGCACGTTCGCCCAGTCGGTGCCCGGCAGCACGCACGCGGCGGCCACCGCCGCCGCGGCGATCACGGCGGTGAAGAAGTACCGTGCGCGCTGCGGCATCCGGCCCGTCCTCGCCAGCCCCGTCGATCGGTCTCTCCGATCGGACTACCGGCTAAGCGTACTGAGCATAGACGCCGCGAGGGGGCGTAGTCGTGAGGAATTCATTTCATTGAGCGAACGTCGAGTGCGCTGGTCGGCGCGTCGTGAGCGTTCGGTCACCCCGGCGTCACGGTACGGCGCCGAACGGCGTCCCGCGGGCCACGGCTCAGGGCATTGCGACGAGCGGTGAACGCCGTCGGGGCGGGTCAGGACGGCGCGTCAGGACAGCGCCGAGGCCTGCTTCGCGCCCGCCGGGACGTCCGCGGCGTCGGCTTCGGGACCGCCGCAGCCGGCGTCGGCCGCGGCGCCCGCCTGCACCTGGCGGATCTTGGAGAGCACCTTCACGCGCAGGTCCTCCGGCGCGACCTCCGAGCAGCACCGGTGCACCAGGGCCTTGACCGCCTGCTCCAGCCCGTATTCGGCGAGGCACGGGGTGCAGTCGTCGAGATGCTGCTTGACCGTGGCGAGGTCGTCGTCGGCCATCTCGTGATCGATGTACTCGTAGACGTGTTCGAGCACCGACGCGCAGTCGTCGTGCGGGTGGCCGCAGCTCATGACACCGTCTCCTTCTCGCTCTCGCCGCCGAAGCCCCTTTGCTTCGCGTAGTCGCCCAGCAGTTCCCGCAGCTGGCGCCGTCCCCGGTGCAACCGGGACATCACAGTGCCGATGGGCGTACCCATGATGTCCGCGATCTCCTTGTACGGGAAGCCCTCGACGTCGGCGAGGTACACGGCCATCCGGAAGTCCTCGCCGATGGACTGCAGCGCCTGCTTCACGTCCGAGTCGGGCAGGTGGTCGAGCGCCTCGACCTCGGCCGAGCGCAGCCCGCTGGAGGTGTGCGACTCGGCGCGGTGCAGCTGCCAGTCCTCGATCTCGTCACTGCCGGCGGACAGCGGCTCGCGCTGCTTCTTCCGGTAGCCGTTGATGAACGTGTTCGTCAGGATGCGGTACATCCAGGCCTTGAGGTTGGTGCCCGGCCGGAACTGGTGGAAGGACGCGTACGCCTTGGCGTAGGTCTCCTGCACCAAGTCCTCGGCGTCGGCCGGGTTGCGGGTCATCCGCAGCGCGGCCGAGTAGAGGGCGTCGAGGTACTGCATCGCGTCCCGCTCGAACCGGGCGTCGCGCTGCGCGGGGGTCTCCCCCTCCGGCGCGGCGGACGTCCTCTGTTCGGCGGCAGCGTTCAGCGTATCCTCGGCGTCCTGCGACGCGGTCGGACGGCCGTGGTCGGCGATCATGCCCACGCCTGTTGCAACCTCCGTGTCCAGGGCAAGGCCACGACGCTCCCAAGCGGCGTCGACCACCTTGGCCCCACCCGACTCTAGCCGCTGCGGGGTCGGGGCAACGAGTCGAGGCTTCATGAACAGGTCATGGTCCGACTGCACGGGCGTTCTCGTCATCAATCCAGGCACGTGGTCTAGAACAGCGTGCCGGGGTCGGTTAATTCCCGGATCAGCTCGGGCCCGTTGTTGCGCACGTTGCCGACCTCCGGGCCGACCGGGCGCGCGGCCCACGCGGGCACGGTGGCCAGGTCGAGTAAGGAACGCACCTGGTCAGCGTCCCGGACGTCCCGGTCCAGCCACGCGTCGATCGTGTCGCGGGCGATCGTCAGCGGCATCCGGTCGTGGATCTCGGTGAACCGGCCGAGCGCGGGGCCGGTGAGGACGGAGACGGAGAAGAGCGGACGGCCCTCGGGGTCGATCCAGCGCTCGTAGAGACCGGCGAGGGCGAGCTGCCTGCCGTTCTCGGCGTGGATGAACAACGGCTGCTTCCGGCCGGCCTCCTTCTTCCACTCGTAGTAGCCGTCCGCGGGCAGCACGCAGCGGCGCTTGGCGAAGGAGTCGCGGAACATCGGCTTCTCCGCGGCGGACTCGATCCGCGCGTTGAACGCCCGCACGCCGATGCCCGGGTCCTTGGCCCAGTACGGGATCAGCCCCCAGCGCGCAGCGCCGAGAAGCCGCTCGCCCTCGTCCTCGCGGCGCTGCCAGACGACCGGCACCGGGTCCGTCGGGGCCACGTTGTAGCTGGCGGCGTAGCCCGCGGCGAATTCGTCCCCTGCCACGGCCTGGAAGTCCAGCTCCATCTGCCGGTACGGCGTCGCCACCACGTATCTCCCGCACATGTCACCCATCATCCCCGATACGCTTGGGTTCATGAGCAGAGACGAGCTGTGGGACGCGCCGGCCGCCGCTGAACCGATCCGCGCCCGGGTGACGGTGCCGGGGTCGAAGTCCGCGACGAACCGCGCGCTGGTGCTGGCGGCGTTGGCCGACGGCCCGTCCACGCTCTATCGGCCGCTGCGCAGCCGGGACTCGCTGTTGATGGCCGGGGCGCTGCGCGCGCTCGGCGCGGAGATCGACGACGCCGGCGAGGACGGCTTGGACGGATCCTGGCTGGTCACGCCAGCGGAGCGGGTGACCGGCGGCACCGAGGTGGACATGGGCGCCGCGGGCACGGTGATGCGTTTCGTGCCGCCGATCGCCGCGCTGGCCGACGGCCCGGTGCGCTTCGACGGGGACCCGCGCTCGCACGAACGTCCGGTCGGCCCGCTGGTGGACGCGCTGCGCACGCTCGGCGCCGAGATCGACGACGCCGCGAATCCGGGCCACTTCCCGCTGGCCGTGCGCGGCGCGGGCGGACTGCGCGGTGGCGCCGTGGAGATCGACGCGTCGTCCAGCTCGCAGTTCGTCTCGGCGCTGCTGCTCAGCGGCGCGCGCTTCGACGAGGGCGTGGACGTGCGGCACGTGGGCGGCCGACTGCCCTCGCTGCCGTACATCGCGATGGCGGTGCAGATGGTGCGCGCGGCGGGCGTCGAGGTGGACGACTCGGAGCCGGAGCGCTGGCGGGTGCGGCCCGGCGCGATCAAGCCGGTCACCCAGACCATCGAGCCCGACCTGTCGAACGCGGCCCCGTTTCTGGCCGCGGCCCTGGTCACCGGCGGCACGGTGACGATCGCCGACTGGCCGCGGGCGACCTCGCAGCCCGGCGACCGGCTCCGCGAGATCCTGACGCTGATGGGGGCCTCGTTCGAGTTCACCGAGGCCGGACTCGAGTGCCGGGGCTCGGCGACCATCCACGGGATCGACCTCGACCTGGCCGACGAGGCCGAGCTGACGCCGACCATCGCGGCCCTCGCGGCCCTCGCCGACGGCCCCTCGCGGCTGCGCGGCATCGGCCACATCCGGCTGCACGAGACCGACCGGCTCGCCGCGATCGCCGCGGAGATCAACGGCCTCGGCGGCAGGGTGAAGGAGCTGCCGGAGGAGCTGCTGATCGAGCCGGCGCCGCTGCACGGCGGGGTGTTCCACACGTACGAGGACCACCGGCTGGCGACCGCCGGTGCGGTGCTCGGGCTCGCGGTGCCGGGCGTGCAGGTGCAGGACGTGGCGACGACCGGCAAGACGCTGCCGGACTTCCCCGGACGCTGGGCGGCGCTGCTCGCCGGGACGGACTACGCGGCGTGAGCGAGCGCGGCGTGCGTCCGAACAGGCCTGGCCGCAGGATCAGGCGCCGGGACGGACGCTGTGTCGAGTTCCGTGGCGGTAGCAGTGGCGTTGGCAGCGGCACTGACGGCGGCGTTGGCAGCGGCTGTGGGGGCATTGGCTGTGGCACTGGCAGTGGCGTTGGCTCGGATGAGCGCGACGCGTTCTCGGGCGGGTCTGGTGTGTCCGGATCTGCTGTGCCCGGGTCTGGTGTGTCCGGGGCCGCCGTGTCCGGGGCCGCTTTGCCCGGGTCTGCCGCGTGTGGGGTCGTCGTTGCTTCGGCTGGGGTTGCTTCGGCTGGAGCTGCCTCGTGGTGAGGCGTGGCCGGGACTTCGACGAGGACGATGTCCGCGTCCGGGCGAATCCGCGCGGTTCGCGTCCCCGCTCGAAGATCCGTCCCGCGCAGGAGGACGCCGCCGACGCGATGGTGCTGGCCGTGGACCGCGGCCGCTACACCTGCCTCGTGCAGTCCGGCGAGCGCGAGGGCGCCGAGGTGACCGCGATGAAGGCGCGCGAGCTGGGCCGCAAGGGCGTGGTCGTCGGCGACCGGGTGTCGCTGGTCGGCGACATGCGCGGCGGTCCGGACTCCCTCGCGCGCGTCGTGCGGGTTCAGCCGAGACAGCACGTGCTGCGGCGTACGGCGGACGACACCGACCCCGTCGAGCGCGTGCTCGTCGCCAACGCGGACCAGCTCGTGATCGTCACCGCGCTGGCCGATCCGGAGCCGCGACCGCGGATGATCGACCGCTGCCTCGTCGCGGCGCTGGAGGCGGGACTGTCCACGGTGCTGTGCCTGACCAAGGCGGACCTCGCCGATCCCGGCGCGCTGCTGGCCGCGTATGAGCCGATCGGCGTAACGGTCGTGGTGACCGAACGCACCGGCGACCTGACTGAGCTGCGGCGGGAGCTCGCCGGGAAGATGAGCATCCTGGTAGGCCATTCGGGTGTCGGCAAGAGCACGCTCGTCAACGCGCTGATTCCGGGCGCGGACCGGGTGACAGGCGTGGTCAACGACGTGACCGGCCGGGGGCGACACACCTCGACCTCGGCGGTGGCACTGCGGCTGCCGGAGACGGACGAGTTCGCGGGCGGATGGGTGATCGATACCCCCGGAGTACGCTCGTTCGGCCTAGCGCACGTCTCGCCGGACGCGGTGGTGGCGGCCTTCCCCGACCTCGCGGCGATCACGGCCGAGTGCCCGCGCGGCTGCACGCACATGGCAGACGCCCCAGACTGCAAGCTCGACGAAACCGAGGGCGTCGACCCGGCGCGACTGGACTCACTCCGGCGGCTGCTGACGGCGCTGACCGCAGGAGACTGATCAGGTCTGACCCGCACTGACCGCAGAAGACTGAACCACACTGATCATGGCTGAACCGGGCTGACCCGCACGGACACGCACTGACACGATCCGAAGTGGACTGATCCGAGCCGACGCGGGATCGCTCGCCGAACGCGACCCCACGCGCTGACCGCAGAAGACTGAACCGCACTGATCAAGATTGAACCGGGCTGATCAGGGGTGACCCGCACTGACACGATCCGAAGCAGACTGAGCCGATCCCACGCGGATCGCGACTCGGGCCCGTGCGTCGCTTCGAGCGGCGTTGCGGGCGCGGGGTCGTCAGGTCTCGTCGAAGTCGATGCGCATTACTACGCGGCGTTCCGTGGGTCGGCTGACCTGGCGGAATCCGGCGGCGACGAACGTGCTGCGGCTGCCGACGTACAGTTCGCCCCAGGAGAACTCCTGGCCGGGCTTGGTGGCGATCGGGTAGCCCTCGATCGCTCGCGCACCGCGCTTTCGGGCGAAATCCACCGCGGCCGCGGTGAGGGCCTTGCTGACGCCCTGTCGGCGAAAGCCCGTGCGCGTCACGAAGCAGGTGACGGCCCACACCGTCTCGTCGGTTCTGGACTCCTCGCGGCCGGACCAGGGGACGCGGCTGCGCAGCAGGCGCGGGTACTCGGTGCGCGGCTCGACCGCACACCAGCCGACCGGCTCGTCGTCTAGGTACGCGATCAGCCCACTTGTCGTACCGGCGTCGGGGTAACCGCACTCCGTTTGGGCGCGTAGCCCCTCGGCGCGGTCCTCGACGCTCAGCGCACGCCACTCCGCGGCGGGCACTTTGAACCACTGGCACTGGCAGCGGTGGGCCTCGCCGCGTTCGCCGAAGATCGTCTGCAGATCGTTCCAGGACGCCTCGTTCGCCGGTACCACGGTGATCGTCACCATGAGCGCTCCAATCGAAAGACCATGATCTCCCGGCCGGACGTGGCCTGCACCCGTTCGGCGTATTCGTCGTACGCGGGCCAGACCTCGAGCAGTAGCGACCAGGCCGTCGCGCGCTCCGGGTCCGCCAGCCGCCGGGCGCGCACCGGGATGCGCTCGCCGTTCAGCGATACGACGGCCTCGGGCGTCGCGCCGAGGTTGAGCGCCCATCCGGGCTGGCGCTCCTGCCCCCAGTTCGAGCCGGCGACGAGGAAATCCGTGCCCTGCGTCGCGAAGGTCAGCGGCGTGACGCGCGGCCGGCCGGTCCGCCGCCCGGTCGTCTCCAGCAGCATCAACGGGATCCCGAGCGCGCGGGCGAGCGAGGCCCGTCCGTGCGTGGCCCGCTGCAGGGTCCCGTCGACGCGCGGGAACACCTGTCGCCCGGCCGCGGACACGAGCGGGCTGCCGAGCACGCGCCGCGGGATCCACCGAGTGATGCGCACCCGCCGAGTCTAGTGGCGGACGCGCGGTTCCGGGCCGGTGAGCTGGGCCGACGCGATCTTGCGGAAGGCCGCGACCAGGCGGGACCGATCGTCGGCGCGGGTGGCGAGCACGACGTGCACGGGCTCGACGCCCTCCAGCGGAATCGCCGTCAGATCGGGTCGCAGCGAGTTGTGCGCGACGCCCGCGCCGATGGCCACGGCCTCACCCGCCGCGACGACCTCGAACTTGTCCTCCATGGCGTCGACGATCGGACCGTCCAGGACCCGGCGGCCGTCCGGCCGCGGCTCGATGCGCCAGAAGGCCGACCAGGCCGGGTCGGAGCCGCGAACCCGGGGCATCGGCTCGTCCGCGATGTCCGCGAGAGTGACGTACTCCTTGCCCGCCAGCCGGTGCTGCAGCGGCACGATCACGACCCGCGGCTCGTCGTAGAGGATCGTGACGTTCAACTGGTCGGTCGGGAAGGGCAGCCGGGCGACCGCCGCGTCCAACCGGTGGTCGAGCAGCGCGTCGCGCGACTCGTTCCAGTCCACGTGCACGGTGTGCACGTCGGCGTCAGGATGCTGACGACGGAGCTCGCGGACCGCGGGGGTGACGATGATCCCGGTCATGTAGCCGATCGTGATCCGGCTCGGCTCCGCCGCGGCCCTGGCCCGCGCGGTGGCCTGGGCGGCCGAGCGCAGCAGGGACTTGGCCTGCGGCAGGAAGACCTCCCCGGCCTCGGTCAGCTTCGTGCCCTGCGTCGTCCGGTCCAGCAGGCGGGCGCCGATCGTCTGTTCGAGGCGGGCGATCTGGCGGCTGAGGGACGGTTGGGCGACGTGCAGCGCCTCCGCGGCGCGGCCGAAGTGCCGCTGCTCGGCGACGACGGTGAAGTAGCGCACCAGCCGCAGATCGAGGTCCGCGGCGCGCCCCGACTCCGGCTCGGGCGATGACGAATCTGTCATACGGGAATGGTATCTCGTTCTGTCACCTCTGTCATCGAGAATATCGTTCTAACTGGGATGATGCCTGATACGTATGAACCGACTCGGAACAGGACTTGGACGGCGGCGACCCGCGGCGCGCATCGTGGAAGGGCAAGCACGACAGCTTCAGCGATCTTCATCGAGGGAAGAAATCATGCGCGTATTCGTCACCGGCGCGACCGGCTTCATCGGTTCCGCCGTCGTCCGCGACCTGCTCGACGCCGGGCACGAGGTCGTCGGCCTGGCCCGCTCGGACGAGGGGGCCGCGTCGCTCGCCGCGACCGGGGCAGAGGTCGCCCGCGGCACGCTGCACGACCTGGACATTCTGCGTGCCGCGGCGGACGCGGCGGACGGCGTGATCCACACCGCGTTCATCCACGACTTCGCCGACTTCGCCGCGTCGGGCGAGGCGGACCGGGTGGCCATCAAGACGTTCGGCGAGGTGCTGGCCGGGTCCGGCCGGCCGCTCGTGGTCGCCTCGGGCACCGGCCTGATCAGCCAAGGCACTCTCATCACCGAGGAGACCGACGCACCCAACCCGCCGCCGATCCCGCGCGTCTCGGAGCAGACCGCGCTCGAGTTCGCCGACCGCGGCGTGCGCGCGACGGCGATCCGGCTCGCCCCGAGCGTGCACGGTGAGGGCGACCACGGCTTCGTCCCGCAGCTGATCGAGTTCGCGCGCCAGAACGGCGCCGCGGCGTACATCGGCGAGGGCGCGAACGTCTGGCCCTCCGTGCACCGCTTCGACGCCGCCCGGCTGTTCCGGCTGGCGTTCGAGTCGGCGCCCGCGGGTCGTCGTCTGCACGCCACCGACGAGCAGGGCATCCCGTTCCGCCAGATCGCGGAGACCATCGGCGCGGGGCTCGGCCTCCCGGTCAAGTCCCTCGCCCCCGACGAAGTCGAGGGCTACTTCGGCTGGTTCGCGCACTTCGCGGCGATCGACAACCCCGCGTCCAGCGCACTCACCCGTGAGTGGCTCGGCTGGCGCCCGGAGCACGTGGGCCTGATCGAGGACCTCGAGGCGGGGCACTACTTCACGAAGTGATCGCAGGGTCGGCGGCCGGGTGTCGGAGCCCGGCCGCCGACGCGCCGTCACCAGTGTTACCAGCGCTTCGAGACGCCGCGGCTCACCCGGGTGCTCAGGCGGCGTGGAACGATCTTGCTGACGCCGACCAGCGCCTTGTACTTGATGCTCGGCACGCTGACAGTCAGGCCCTTGCGAAGGTCGTCGATCGCGGCGTCGACCACCTCGTCGGCGTCGAGCCACATCCAGTTGGGGATCTGCTGCGGGTCAACCTCGGCGCGATCATGGAATTCGGTGTGCGTGAAGCCCGGGCACAGGGCCATGCAGCGCACGCCGGTGCCGTTCAGCTCGGCCGCCACCGACTCGCTGAAGCTGACGGTCCAGGCCTTCGCCGCGCTGTACGTGCCGCGCGGGACGAAGGCCGCCACCGACGCGACGTTGATCACGGATCCTTTCCCGCGCAGCACCATCCCGGGCAGCGCCGCGTGCGTGAGCCGCAGCACCGCGCGGACGTGCACGTCGATCAGCCGCTCCTCTTCCTCCAGCGAGCCGGAGCGGAACGAGTGGGCGATGCCGAATCCCGCGTTGTTGACGAGGATGTCCACCGGCCGATCCTTCTCCGCCAGCCGCTCCTCGACCAGCGCCCGGCCCTGCACCGTCGCCAGGTCCGCGCTGAGCGTCTCAACCCGGCGCTCGGCCCGCTGCCGCTCCTCATCGGTTCCGGCCGACTCGCCGCGCAGCTCCCCGGCCGTCGCGTCGAGCCGTTCCTGGTTGCGCGCGACGAGTACGAGGTCGTAGCCGAGCGCCGCGAACTTGTCGGCGAACGCGCGTCCGATGCCCGCCGTGCCGCCGGTGATGAGAGCGGTAGTCATGCCGCCGATCCTTCCACCACGCACCGGGCCGCGTCGAGTGACGTCGCTCACGCTCGGTCACTCAACCAGCGCGCTGGGATGCGTCGGAACCCCATTCGGCCGCGCACAGGGCATGGCGTGGGCCAGCGAATTCAACCGAATGGACCACGCGTAGCCGAGATATGACCTAGCGTGAGGATCACCGTCCGGCCGACTGGCTGTCCGCCGGACGGAGACGAAGACACCGATGACGAGGGGACCCACGGATGCCGAAGCCCTTCGACCCCCGCCTGATCCAGGAGTCGTTCGCGCTCGTCGAGGCCGAGGCCGACAAACTGGCGAGCCACTTCTACGCGTTGCTGTTCCTGGAGGACCCGGCGCTGCGGGATCTGTTCCCGCCGATGATGGACGCCCACCGGGACCGGCTGATCACCGCCCTGGTCACGCTCGTGCACCGCGCCCACGACACCGAGGCGCTGGACGAGTACGTGCGGCAACTCGGCCGTGACCACCGCCGCTTCGGGGTGCGCCCCGAGCATTACGCCGTCGTCGGCCAGTGCCTGCTGAGCACGCTGCGCAGGTTCGCCGGTCCGCGCTGGACGGCCGAGATGGACGGCTGCTGGTACGCCGCGTTCCAGCGCGTCGCCGGGCTCATGGTGGAGGCGGCCAACGAGGCGGCTCGCACCGCGCCGCCGTGGTGGGCCGCGCGCGTCGTCGGGCACGTACGTCCGAACGGCTCAACGGCCGTCGTCACACTGGAGCCGGATTCGCCGTATCCCTACCGGTCGGGCCAGTACGCATCCGTGGAGACGCTGCGCTGGCCGCGGGTCTGGCGACCGTACTCGATAGCCAACGCGCCCTCCCCCGACGGCCTGATCTCTTTGCACATCAAGGCGATCGACGCGGGCTGGGTGTCCTCCGCGCTCGTTCACCACACCTACGTCGGCGACACCGTGCGCCTCGGTCCCCCGGTCGGGTCCATGGTCTGCGACCCCCGCTCGCAGCGCGACATCCTGCTCGTCGGCGGCGGTACCGGCATCGCTCCGATGCTCGCCATCGCCGAGGAATTGAGCCGCTGGAATGACCACCGCCGGGTGCATCTCTATTTCGGGGTACGCCGAGCGGAGGACTTGTACGCCATGGATCGGCTCGCCGCGCTGGTTCGCCGGGATCCGTGGCTGCGCGTCGTGCCGTGCGTGTCGGAGGACTACCGCTTCCGCGGCGAGCGCGGCTTGCTCGCGGACGTGCTGCAGCGCCAGGCGATGGAGCACGACGACTGGACCCGCCACGACATCTTCATCGCCGGCTCGGGCCCGATGGTCGCGGGCACCGCGGCCCGCCTGATCGACCTCGGCGTGGACGAGCGTCGCGTCCGCTTCGACTCCTTCGACCAGCAGTCCGGCGTCATCCTCGACGTGCGCCGGCTGGCCCTGGCGCGAGCCGCCGCCTAGGTTTCGAGGGACCGGTCCCGACAGCCCGGATCTACTCTCAGCGCGAAGCAGACCCCTGTGTTCGAGCGCTGAGGAGAGGTCATGGCGTACTCGTCGCCGCCTGCAATCCGGGAACCGCGCGGTTACCAGCGTGAACCGCACCTGAGGGTGTTGATCGGCTACGCCGTCGCGGCCGCGTTCCTGGCGGTCTTCGCCCTCGTGGTGAACTTCGGCCTCGGCCGGCACCCGAGCTCGGCATCGCAGGTGACCGGGAACGACGCGCACGTCGCGCGGACGACGGCGGTGGCCGCGCCTTCGGATGCGACCGCGACCGCGACGGCGGCCCGGCGATGAGCTACCAGCCGACTTTCGCGCCCCCGCCCGGTCCCGCGCCCGCGCCGATGCCCAAGCCCCGCCCCGTCTCCCGGCCGACCGACGGCCGGATGAAGGCCGTGCTGATCATCGCGGCGCTCATGTCGCTGGCGTACGGCATCCAGGTCGTGATCGACATGCTGCGGCCGCAGATCCCGGGCTATCCGGGCCAGCCGCTGATCGGCTGGCTGGGGCCCGGTGACCCGGGCTGGTGGGAGAAGGCGTCGTTCTGGACGTTCGTGGTCGGCCTGCCGGTCGCCGGGTTCGTCTGCCTCATCGGCTGGGAGCGCGTCC
>NZ_DASZKT010000136.1:0-2825 GCF_035552695.1 Actinospica sp. | reverse complement strand
CCGCTCGTTGGGCGCGCGCGACCAGCTCGTGCAGCGCATCGGCGAGCGCCTCGACGCCGTCCTGCTCCAGGATCGCGTCGGTCCCGCGGAAGTGCAGGAACGCGACGGCGGCGCGGCGGTGCTCCGGCGCGGACCCACCGTCGGCGATGTGCGCGCGGACCGCGGTCGACAGTGCCCGGCCGACCGCCTCCGTCGGCGGCAACACCATCGGTCCGGCCAGGGCCAGGTCGGCCGTGAGCGGATCGGCCCGCAGCAGGAAGCAGTCCGCCACGGCCGGCCCGAGCACCCGCTTCGGCAACCGTGCCGCCGTGCTCGCACTCACCACGATCTGCCCGTTGTCGGCCAACGCCTCGGTCCGCACGATGCCCGTGGCTCCGCTGCCCACCACCAGCGGCTCCAGGTGCGATTCCCCAACCAGGAAGAACTGGTAGGCCCCGGAGTGGACCCCGACCGTCATCCGCAGCCGGACGGCGACCCCGGCAACGTCCATCGGGACCAGTGCCCGCAGCCGCTGCCGCATCCGGAACGCGGCGTGGCCGGCGCGCTCCGGATGCCGGTCGCCCTCGAAGAACAGCAGCAGCGCGTCGCCGCCGAACTTGATCAGGCTGCCGCCGTTGTCGTAGGCGACGCGCAGCAGCTGCTCGAAAACCCGGTTGATCGTCCCGACCAGCAGTTCGGCGCCCTCCGCGCCCCGGCGTTGCAGGCGCTCGGACAGGCGGGTGAACCCGGACAGGTCGGCGAACAGCATCGAGCCGTCGACCTCGCGGACCCGGGAGAACGGTTCGGCGGCGAGCTGCATCAGGACCCCGCGTGGCACGTAGGGGTCGAACTGCCGGTCCTCGCCCGGCACGGCCGCGCTCACCAGCCTCGCGGCGAGGCCGGTGTACTACCCCTGGTCACCGGCGTGCGCCGCGTCGCGGTCCCGAAGCCGGCGGGCCAGCACCGACATGACCTGCAGCGCCAGGTTCGGCGTGTGGCTGACCAGGTACAGGAACGTGTCGCGGTCCATCGCCGCGACCGTGGTCTGGGCGTCTGCCTTCGCCGTCAGGCTGCGCGGCGACCGGTCCACCAGCGCCATCTCGCCGAGCACCTCGCCCGGACCGACTACGCCGACGCGGTGGCCGCCCTTGTACAGGCCGATCTCGCCGTCGATCACGCCGTACATGTGCTCGCCCAGCTCGCCCTCGTGGAAGAGCACCTCACCGACCGGAAGCACACGGGTGTCGCGAGCACCCGAGAAAACCGCGGGCACGTCCATGTCGGCCACCTTCGAACAGCCCTCGATCCGGCCCGACGCCGGGGGCTTTGAGCGTACCCGTAACCCGGGACGGTTCAGACGAAGCGCGGGGGGCGCTTCTCCTTGTGCGAAGCCAGCCCCTCGGCAACCTCCGGCCCGGTGAACCCGAGGAACTCCAGGGCCAGCGAGCTGTCGAAGATGGACCCGGCCAACTGGCGGTACCAGGCGTTCAGCGATTGCTTCGTCCAGCGCAGCGCGGTCGGGGCGCCGGCGGCGAGTTCGTGGGCCACCTCGCGGGCGGTGGTCAGCAGGTCCTCGTCGGCGACGCACATCGAGACCAGGCCGATCCGCTCGGCCTCCTCACCGCTGAGAGGCCGACACGTCATCAGGTAGTACTTGGCCTTCGCCATCCCGCACAGCAGCGGCCAGCAGACCGCGGCATGGTCGCCGGCCGCGACCCCGAGCCGGGTGTGGCCGTCGATGATCTTCGCGGTGCGGGCGACGATCGAGACGTCGGCCAGCACACCGGCCACCAGGCCCGCGCCCACCGCCGGGCCGTGCATCGCCGAGACGACCGGCTTGGTGAAGTCGATGATGTTGTAGACGAGGTCCCGCGCCTCGCGCAGCGTCCTCGCGCGCGTGGCCCAGTCGGCCATGATCTTCTCGATCATCTCGAACGAGCCGCCGGCGGAGAACCCACGGCCCTCGCCGCGGAGCAGAACCGCGCGGACCGAGTCGTCGGCGTCCAGCTCCCGCCAGATCTCCGCGAGTTGGCCGTGCGCGGCCTCGCTCACCGCGTTCAGCTTCCCGGAGCTGAGCACGACTTCGGCGACACCGGAGTCGTCCGGGCCGTCGACGCGCAACTCGCTGAACCTGGAGTACCGACTCACGTTCGTCCTCCTCGACGATGCCCGCCCCGCGCAGGGCGCTTGGTGCCGGAACTTACCGGCGGGCCGCAGCCGCGCAGGTGGCAACCGTCGGGTCAGGCCACCAGGCCGGCGAGCGCGCCTGCCACGAGCATCGGGATCGACCGGCTGAACTCGACGAAGGGGGCCGGTGACTGCTGGCCTCGCGAGACCATGATGCAGCCCTCGATGCCGGTGACCACGAGCGTCGCGAGGTGGGCCGCCTGCGGCGCGTTGAAGTTCTTCTCCACCAGGGCGTCGGCGATCGAGGAAGTCCACACGTTGAAGGCGTTCTCGACCGCGGCGGCCAGCTCGGTCGTCTCGGCCTCGCCGGTGGCGATGATGCCCATCAACGGGCAGCCGAGCTCGTAGCCGGAATTCACCAGGCGCTTGCGGTGGTGCTCGACCAGGCGCTGCAGGAAAGCGGTCGCGTCCGGCTTGCGCGCCGCGATGTGCGCGACCAGCTCGGGCAGCTCCCGGGTGACCTTGGCGGCCACCTCCAGCGCCAGCTCCAGCTTGCCCTTGGGGAAGTGGTAGTAGATCGAGCCGCGTGGGGCATCGGCCCGCTCGACGACGTCGAGCATGGTCACGCCGTAGCCCCGGTGGCTGAGCAGTTCCTCGCCGGCACTCACCATCCGGGCCCGGACATCGGCTCCTCGAGCCATGACGCACTCCTCGCGCAG
>NZ_DASZKT010000135.1:0-32060 GCF_035552695.1 Actinospica sp. | reverse complement strand
CGCGCCGCGTCCAGCCACCCGGCTCCTGCCATGCCGTCCGTTGACGGCCCGTCAGGTGCGCTACTACGCTCAAGGGAGAAGCTGATCAGTGGTGCCGCTGAGGGGGTACGAGGGAATGGCGACCCAGGTCACTGTGCGCATTACCGGGGATCTCGGCCTCGATGAAGCCGAAGGGCTGCTCAAGGATCTCGAGCGGCAGACCGGGCTGGAGTGGAGCGAGGAGCGTCGCGACGGCGCCGAACACCTGTCCGGCGGGATCGCGGAGCTTCTGCTGACCGTCCTGCTGGAAAAGGGCGTGAGCCTGGCGATGGATCCCGTGGTCGACCGCGTGCGCGAGTCGGTCACGCGGTGGCGCGAGACCCGTCTCAGCCCGCCGGAGGCTCAGATCGAGACGGCGGAGGTCGCCGACCCGCCGGAGCAGACGGAAACAGAGAACTGAGATGGGCTCGCGCGCGCTGATCATCGGACCCTCCCGGTACACGGAGGGCTCCGGGCTGCAGGACCACGAGTCGATCGCGCGCAGCGCGCGGATGTACGGCGAGGTGCTCGGCGAGGACGAGCGCTGGGGCGCGGAGAACGTCGAGGTGCTCTCCGAGGACCGGCTCGGCTCGGTGATCGACGTGATGGAGGCGGTGAAGCGGGCCGCGGACGAGGCCGGCCGCGAGCCCGAGAGCACCCTGCTGATCGTCTACATCGGCCACGGAATCTACTGGAACGACGTGCCCGGCGGCGCCGAGGTGCACTTCGCGGTCGGCTCCTCGCGGCGGCACGAGCCGTACACCTGGCTTTCCAGCTGGTACGTCTACCACGCGATGCGCAAGAGCGAGGCCAAGCGCAAGGTGCTGATCGCCGACTGCTGCTACTCCAACCGGCTCGGGCATCTCGGCGGCGAGCCGGGGGGAGCGGCGCCCGAGGACGCGGAGGGCATCATGAACGGCGTCCTGCGCGCCGAGCACGACAGCAGTTGCGTGTTCACGGCGGCGAACGAGGATCCGCGGGTCGAGGCCGCCGGATGCACCGGCCCGATCCTCGACGAGAGCCTGCGCGGCTGCACGCCGTTCAGCGCGCACCTGCTCAACGTCCTGAAGCGGGGCACGGCGGACCACGAGGACGTGCTCACCATCGGGATGATCCGGGACGCGGCGGAGCGGGACATGATCGCGTGCCGGCGGCACAAGAACACGCTGCGGATGGTCCTCAACGATGCCCGGGAGTACATGCCGCTGTTCTCCAACAGGTCCACCACCGACGAGCGGGCCACCGAACATCCCAATCCGACGGAGCCCGAGGGCTGGGTCGACCTGATGCTGACGGAGACCGGCGTCAGCTTCGAACCGCTGCTCGACGACCCGGAGAAGGCCGGCCGGGTCGTCGCGCTGCTCTCCCGCCGCCCCGAGCCGCTCGCCCGTCGGCGGGCCGAGAAGATCGCCGAGAGCGCCGACGAGCGGTTCCGTGAGGCCGAGCAGTTCGCCCGGTTCTGGAACTCGAGCCGTCCGCAGACGCTGGTCGCATGAGCGACCTCGATCTCGCGAAGTACGAGTGGGTCCGCCGCGAGGGCAACTCCATCTCCGACGTCTTCGCCCGCGTCCGGTTCATCCGCGCGGGGTCGGCGCCGAACCCCGCGGAGGCCATCCGGATCCTGCAGGCCCTGGCGCTGCTGCGGAGGACCGACGACCTGCTGGAGTTGGAGCCGGAGCCCGACCAGGCCGGCTCCGAGAACCTCGACCGGCTGGACGCCCTGGCCGTGCTGGCGTTCGCCGCCCTGACCCGGCCGGTCGCCGAGGCCGCGCAGCTGGCGATAGGTCGCTGGCGCAAGGAGAAGCCGAACCCGGAGGATCCGGACCCGAAGCCGGCCAGGCTTACCGACGGCATCGTGCACGACGTCATCGCGCAGCGGACGGTGCCCGAGGTGGCGGTGTTCATCACGGTGTGCCGGGCGGCCGAGGGCGCGGACCGCGCTCCCGACGCCTCGCTGGTGCACAAGGCCCTGACAGCCTTCGCGGGACCCTCGTCCGGACGCACGAGCCTCGACAAGGCGATGCTCTACATCGGGTTGAACGACGGGGGAGATCCGGACGCCGCCGCGTTCCTGCTGGAGAACGCCCTGCAGCAGGCCGCCGCCAACGCCCCCCTGCGCGACAATCCCGCGGCCGTGGAGCGGGACGGCATCGTCCGCGCGCTCAACCACGTGAGCCCGTCCGAACGCATCGTCGAATCCTGGATCGACCGACGGCTGCTGGTCCGCAGGGATGAGCCGGCCGTGCTCCAGCTCGCCGCCAGCCTGCTCGTCGGCGAGCCGACGGGGGCCGAGTCACTCGCCGCGCACGCCGGCCGCAACTGGAGCGAGCGGCTGCTCTGCCAGCTGTGCGAGATCCTCGTCCGCCGCTCGGAGCGCTGCTTCGCCTCGGTGCGCCGCCACGCGGCGAGCCGGGGCTCCGACGAGTCGCTGCACAAGATCATCCTGACCTGGCAGAAGTCGGTCACCCTCAATCCGAGCCTGCCGCGGCTGCTGGCGGACGTCGTGGCGGACGGCGCGAACGGTGCGACGGGCCCGCGCGACATCGCCTTCCTCAGGAACCTGCACGAGATCCTGGACGACCCCGACGTGCCGCGGGAATGCCGGACGCGGCTGCGGGTGGCCATGGCCGAGCACGTCAAGGGCCGCACCGGGACCGAGGTCGCGCAACTGCTCGGCGAGGTGGACGGCCCGGACCTGCGGCGCACGGCCCAGGTGGTCAACGAGCGGCTGAGCGCGCTGCTGCACGAGGGCGAGATCGAAGGCGCCGATTTCGCCGAGTATCTCAAGGGCCTGCAGGAGGTCGGGCGCGCCCCCAGCCTCACCTTCTGGGCGGTGCGCGAACGCGCCGATCCGAAGCAGGGCGACGCGCCTTCCGCGCAGACCGCGGCGGCGGTGCTGGGCGACATCGCGGCTCAGATGTACGCAGCCGGTCAGCCGGCCATCGCCATCGACCTGCTGGAACGCTCCCTGGAGAATGAGCAGGCGGTGACCCCGGCGTACGCGACCGCGATCGTGCGCCGGGTGCGTCAGGATCCGGCCCTGCCCGCGGACGAGCGGTGGAAGGCGCTGCTCGGCGCGACGGTGGGCCGCTGGGCGGACGAACGCAGCCGCGACGACGTGGTGGACGCGCTGCGCGCCCACGGCTTCGACACCGAGGGCGACGCGGTCGTCAACTCTGTGCAGTGACGGGCTCTGGGGCGGCCCCGCCCGAGGTTTCCGGAGCGCTCTCATCCGGCGCGGCGGTCATCGGCGTCGGCAGCGTTGGGGCGTGTACCTTCATGTACTCCTCGGACAGGCGCACCAGCCAGTGGAAGCAGACCGCGGCGAGTACCGCCACCGGCAGTGCCGTGCAGAGTTCCACGGCCGGGTGCCTCGGCCAGGCGTACTTGTTGAGTAGCGAGATGAGCGTCGTCACGCCGAAGAATCCGTAGAGCACGAGCGCCGAGCGCGCCGAATACGAGTGCTCGCCCCGCAGCCTCAGCAGTTGCGGCGCGTGCAGCCGAGCGTCGTACCAACGGCGCCCCTCTGCCCACTTCGGCATTCCGAACAGCAGTGCGCAGCTCGCGGTCAGCGCGGCCATGCCCGGCCAGAGTCGGTCCCAACCCGCGAGCAGGAAGATGACGGCGATGGACACGAAGGCGGTCTCGGCGAGCACGTGGTGCCGGAAGCGCAGCTCACCCTTGTGCGCGCCACGGCGAAGCGCGGCCAGCACCACGCTCGGCGTCGCGTAGACGACCAGGGCCAGGATGCTGGTGACGGAGCTCAGCACGACCCAGTTCCCGTCGACGACCAGCAGTGCCAGGGTACTGATGAAGAAGTCGACGATGAGAATGAGCCAGTACACGTCGAGGCGTTCACCGAAAAGCCTGCGCAGCCGCACACCGCGCACGGGGATGACCGAGTAGCGGCTGGTCTGCAGGCCGCGGTGGGTCAGGTGGGCGCGGCTGAGCGCCGCGACCTCGCGGGTGAGCACGTAGGTGAAGACCATCGCGGAGCCCGCCGGGGAGAGTACCGCGTCGAGGTTTATCAGCGTGCTCATCGGCCCCGCGGCCCAGGTCGGCGCGACCGCCTGCGCGAACGCGGTGTACGGGTCCGCGGACGCGTCTATCGGGCCGACCCGGTGCCGGATATAGATGACCACGAATTGCAGCGCGGCATACAGCAGCATCGATCCGCAGACCGTGCCGTACACGGCTCGCCGAAACCGAGCCGCCTCGCCGCGACCATGTCGCCGCACGCTGCCGGCGAAGTCAAGCGGTCCCTGGAAGCCGAGATAGGCGTAGATGACGCCGCTGACGGTGACGGTCGTGAGCACTGAGGTGAGATCGAAACGCCCGGGCTCGGCGCTCGGCGCCGTCGCGACGTGGATGGTGCGCCCGGAGGGGTGCAGTTCGGCATAGACGAGCAGCAGCACGATCAGCAGCGGAACGACGATCTTAAAGGCCGTCAGAACGCCGTTGACGGCCAAGAACAGCCGCGGCCCGAGCAGGTTCACGGTCGTGACCAGCAGCAACAGCAGCACGGCCCAACCGAGGCCGGCTGCGCTCAGACCGGTGCCGTGCGCCTTGAGCAGCGCGTCCTCCGTGTGCGTCCAGGCGGCCACCGCGCGGGTCATCGCGACCGCCTCGCTGGCCGGGTTGACCGCGTAGAACGTCCAGAGCCCGGCCGCGACCACCGTGGCCAGCAGCGGCCCGCTGCTCTGCAGGGGCAGGAAGATCAGCCCGCCGGTCTTCGGCGCCGCGGTGCTCAGGCCGACCATCACGGCCGCGATCACCAGCATCAGCGCGCCGCCGATGAGCCAGGAGAATACGGCCCAGGACCCGGCGCCCTGGTCGGCCAGTACCCCGCCGAGGGTCCATCCGGAGCCGAGCACCCCGCCCGCGGCGAGGAAGAAAAGCGCGGGCGCGGACAGCCGCCGCCGCTCCGCTCGCAGCTCGGCCGCTGCCTCGGCGGACGCCTCGGGCTGTCCGCTCATTCTCGTCCCCTCCCGGCACGGCGTCGGCGAATCGTCGAGCTCTGTCGTAAGCCGCGCCAGGATACGACAGTTCGTAGGGTCGAGTCTCAGGTTCCCGAGCACCGATGACGCTACAGACGCGCGTCTGGGACCGGTCCCGGATCAGGATCAGCGGACGAGTGACACAGCATCCTTCTATGGGAGGGGAACGGCAGCCCCGACAGGACCGTCAAAGACGTGTCCGACAGTTCGGTGGGCCCGAACTGGAGAGAGAGGGAATGAAAGCGATGAACCGCATCCCCCGCACCACGGCCACGGCCGTGGCCGCCACGCTCCTCGGCACGCTCGCCGCCTGTTCGAACAGCGTCACCCAGGTTGCTCCTAAAGTCGTGAACATGGACGCGAGTTGGGCGCACTACTACCGCTCGATGGCCGACCTCAAGGCGCACACCGACGTGGCCGTGGAGGGCACCATCACGAAGGCGACCCAGGAACCGGGCGCCTCGACCACCAGCGCTCCGTTCACCGACTTCCAGTTCACCGTCACAGCCGACCTCTACGACCCCGGCCACCGCGCCGCCGCCAGCACGTCGGGTACGCCGGTGACCCTGTCGATCCACCAGACCGGCGGAGCCGTCAACGGCGAGGTGTATCAGTTCGATGACGACCCGCTGTTCAAGGTTGGCGAGCGGTACGTGCTGTTCCTCCGCGAGTACGCCCCCGGCCACTACATGGTCGCCGGCGGACCCACCGGACGCTTCTCGGTCAGCGGCAGCGGAGCGATCACCCCGATCGTGACCGACGGGGTCAAGTTCACCGGGACCCAGACCACCATGAGCCAGGCCATCAAGACCTCGTAGCCGACGCGTCGTCCACCTCAGCGGTCTGGCCCACGACGAGCTGGTAGAAGATCGGCTCGCCGGTGGTGGTCACGCGGTGCTGGAATCTGGTTCGCTCCATGAGCGTGAGGCGTCCGTCGGCCTGCAGCCGTTCGACGGCGGCGCCGAACCCGTCCGGATCCGATTCATCCATCCACCGCTCATCAATCGTGAAGGCGACGGGCGCGCCCGGAGGCAGGACCGCGAGTGCGTTTTCAAGCGCCTGCGGCTTGGCATGCGTGCCGCCGAACGCTCCGGCCGACACCAATCCGCCGAGCGGGTACGGGCGTAACTCCTCACGGAGTGAGTCGCCGAGCGAGAAGTCGCCGACCACGTAGTCGGCGTACACGCCTGGCCGGTCGCGCAGGCTCGCCACGCGCGCTGCCGCCAGCGAGTCGACACCGACGACCTGAGCCGCACCTCCGCGACGCACTAGTTCGCCGACCAGCCCCGTGCCGGCGCCGACGTCGAGGACTGTCATAGAGCCCGGCTCCAGTCCGAGGTGCCCGACCGCGCGCAGGAAGCCCGCCGTCACGACCTGCGGCGATGTGCACTGCAGTAGCTCCTGGACGACATGCTCATACAGGCCGGGCACCGCATAAATCCGCGTGTACTCGTGCAGGTGCACTACCTCGCGCTCACCCAATGCGATGTACTCGCCATCGCTCACCGGCGGCCCGAGCAGACGGACGTCCGCAAACTCATCTGCCATGTCCGCGAGACTATGCGACCGTCTCCGCGCGCCGCCACCGGTTACGAAGGATCCACCCGCGTACCGGCCCGTGGTGGAGGTGTCCAGGTGGAAGGGCAGGGTGTAGCCGTCCGGGTTCTGCGGGTCCGGCTGGTAGAACACCGACTTGCCGGTGCCCAGGGTCACCGCGTCCGGGTCGGAGAAGCCGCGCACTCCGGGCAGCGTGCCGAAGTAGTGGTCGAAGGAGCGGTTCTCCTGCATCAGGATCACGACGTGCTTGATGTCGGTGAGCCGGCTCGTCGAAAGATAGCTCGGCGCACCGAATCGGGCGGCGTCGTTTCTCAGAGAATTCACATGAGCGCCAAACGCGGGACGGAGAATTTGAGGTGATTCTTTCTATGCAAGCAGGTCACAGAGAGGATCACTCAGCATGAATGAGTACGACCCGAGCGGCGCCGACGGGGCTCCCGGGATCGGCGGTCAGCCGTCGAACGAGCCCTTGTCAATACCCGAGCAACCTGTGCCGCCGCAGGGTCCCTCCGGGAAGCGGGGCTTCTTCTCGCGCAAGCGGAACATCGTGATCACCGCCGGAATAGCGGTGGTGGCGGTCGGCGGGATCACGATCGGACTGGTCTCCACGTCCGGATCGTCGAGCAGTTCGACCGCGGCGTCCTCGACTACGAGTACGAGCACGAGTTCTGCGCAGCCGCGCGGGCCTTTCGGCGGCGGCGCCGGCGGCAGCGGCGGCGCCGGGCAGGGATCCAACGCCCGCGCCGTCAACAAGCCCGGCGGCACTGCCGGCACCGTCAGCAGCATGTCCAGCACCGGCTTCACGGTGACGACGACCGTGGGGGAGAAGTTCACCGCCAATGAAAGCGCGTCCACCACCTATGAGAACGCGACCAGCGGAACGTCGATCGCGACCACGGTGAGCGCGGTCACGACGGGCGCGGTAGTCGTCGTGCTCGGCACGGTGAACAGTTCGACGATCGCCGCCACGCAGGTCACTATCGAGCCGGCCGACAGCGGATACACCACCTCCTCGGCGGACGTCACCGTTCTGCAGCGGGGGCAGAAGAACACGTCGCAGAGCTACGGCACGATTCCCGCGTACACCGAGGGCCAGGGCACGATCGTCGGTGCCAGCACCGCTGACCAGGCGGTCACCGCCGCGCTGAAGGAATACCCGGGCGGGATCGTCGACCGGGTCGTCCAGTTGGCCGGCGGCGACTACGAGGTCCACGACATCGGCACCAACATCCATCACGTCTTCGAGAACTCGAGCTTCCAGGTGATCGGCGCCAACTGACCGCCATACGCATGCGGAGCCCGGATCCGGAGGGGCCGCGTCTAGCTGACTTTGAGTGCTGATGCGGCGCGCGTCGCCCGGCTACTCGCCCGCGGTCCGCAGCCTCCGGTCGGACCGGCGTATCGCCCATACGACGACCGCCGCAGCTGCGACCCACAGCGGGTAGATCGCGACCGTCCGCACGACCAGCGGCCAGCCGGTGTCGTCGCGCGACATGAGCCAGCCCTGCATCACGAAGCGGCCGGCGAATACGCCGGCGACGGCAGCGGTCGCGATGTCGTAGCCGACGAGGGACGGCTTGTCCTGCCGCCAGTGCGCCGGCGCCTCGTTGAGCACGCTCCAGATGACTCCGACCAACGGCCTGCGGGCCACGATCGATGTCGTGAGGACCGCGAAGCCGGCTAGGTCGAACCATATGTCGGGCAGGAAGTACGCCCCCGCCGAGCCACTGCGGTACGCCAGGAACGAGGAGACGCCGAGACCGACGACGCTGCCGATGGCCGTACGCAGCGGCTGCCGGCGGGACAGGCGCGTGATGATCAGCATCGCCGCCACGCCGAGCGCCGCGCCCAGGCCGGCGACGAGCCCGCCCAGGGCGTTGGCGAAGACGAACACGACGGACGGTAGCGACGACTGAGCAAGCGCGGTACCGCCGCCCATCCGCTCCCATGGCGTGCCCCGGCGTCGGCCGGGCGCGGCCTCGAGCGGGTCCCCGCGAGGGGGACAGTGCTGGCCCGGGTCGGTGAGCGTCTCCATAACTATGTTATATATCGCCGTTATGCTACTGTCCAGACGTGAGTCCCCGACCAGCCGACCCGGCCATCCGTGGCGCACTGCTCAACGCCGCCGCGCGCATCCTCGCCGCCGAGGGGCCGCGCGCCCTGACCGTCCGGAGACTCGCAGCCGAGGTGGGCGCCTCCACGATGGCCATCTACTCCCACTTCGGCAGCATGGACGAAATCCGCCTCGCCATTCGCGGTGACGGCTTCGCCCGTCTGACCACGCGCACCGCGACTTCGCTCGGCTCCGACGATCCGGTCGCCGCTCTGGCGGCCACCGGCATCGTGTACCTCGACTCCGCACTCGGCGATCCCGCGCTGTACCGGGCCATGTTCGTCGACCAGCCACCGCGGGAGACGGAGAACGCCGGTGCCGAGCTCTTCCGGCAGCTCGTCTCGGCCGTCCAGCGGTGCGTCGACGCCGAGCGGTTCGACCGCGTGGAGGCAGCCGGACTGGTCTCCGGCTGGGCGGCGCAACTGTGGGCCATGTGGCATGGGATGGTCACGCTCGCCATCACCGGCACACAGCCGCCGCACGTCGCGCGTTTCCTGCTCGACGACATGACCTACCGGCTCTTCGTCGGCTACGGCGACGACCCCGCGGCCGCCAGACTGTCGATCTCCCGCGCGACCGCCGCAACCACTACAAGCGCCTGAATGGACAATGGCAATGGAGTTCTTCTGTTACCACCGCGACCGGCCAGGCTCCACGGCGCTGCGCCGTGAACTGCTCGAAGAGCACTGGTCGTACATGGACCGATTCGCGGCCGAGATGATCGCCCGCGGCCCGACGCTCGCCGATGACGGGGACACGCCCACCGGGAGTGTGCACATCGTCGATCTGCCGGATCCTGCGGCCGCTCGCGGGTTCGCCTTCGACGAACCCTGTTACCAGGCCGGCATGTACCGGGACGTGCTGCTACGTCGCTGGCGCAACGTACTGGGGCGCACCATGTGGGAACTGCCCGGCGGGCTTGTCGACGCCAACCGCTTTCTGGTGCTCGGCCTTGGCCAGGGGCAGGCCGTCGACCTCAGCGTGCCGCCCGATTCGGACGAGCTGATCGCGTACGGGCCGCTGCTCGGCGACGACGGCATCACCTGGCTGGGTACGGCGGCGCTGATCCAGGCGCCCGACTCGGACGCCGCACGCGCTGTGCTGACGGCGGAACGGTACGCCGACATCGAGGTCCACAACTGGGACTTCGGCGGACGGCCGTGATGCACCGCGCGTAGAGCCGGTTGCAGGGGCCGAGATCCGCCGGTCCCGGCCGTCGTCCAAACGTCGCGCGCCGCGGTGCCTTCGAGTGTCGCGCTCCGGTGTGTGGGACGATCGTTTCGGACCTTCTGCCGAGACGCCCAAGAAGCATTGGGAGGGGCCGACTTTGGCCGAGACGACACGTGCGGCAGTGCTGGATGCCGTCCGAAAGAGGCTCGGGGCCGAGACGGATCCTGGCGTGAGCCCAGGTCGGCAGGCAGCACCGAGCGGCATGCTCGACGAGGTGCGCCGGCGGATGCGCACGCTGTATCCGGTCTCGACCCGCTGTGGTGTCTCGCGCCGGACTGTGGCGGTCGGTGTGCTGTTCGTGGCCGTGGCCACCGCGCTTTCGCTCGCGCGGGTGGGCGGGCCGGGGGCACTGGACTCGATGTGGGCCGAGGACGGTCCGGTGTTCTATCAGCCGACCTTCCATCAGGGCCTCTTCTCCGGCCTGCTCACGCCGAACAACGGCTACCTGGAGTTCCTCCCGCGGCTGCTGATCGGGCTCATCTCGTTCCTGCCGATCTCCTGGGCCGCCGCGGCCATGGCTTTGACCGGCGCGACGTTCAGTTCTGCTCTGGCGCTGCTGGTCTATCACGCTTCTGTCGAGCACTTCCGTTCCCGCGCGCCGCGTGCCTGTCTCGCCGCCGTCACCGCGCTGTTGGTGTTCGGGGCTGGTGAGGTCGCGAACAACGTCGTGAACCTCCAGTGGTACCTGCTCTACGTCACTTTCTGGATGTTCCTGTGGAACCCGCGGGCCGCCGGCCGCCGAGCGCTCGCCGGCGTAGTGCTCTTCCTCGCCGTCGCCAGCGACCCGATCTCCACGCTCTTCCTCTCGCCGATCCTGCTCGTGCGCCTGTGGTGTAGGCCGTGGAGGGAGAGCCGCTGGCAGGTATGCGGCCTGGGCCTCGGACTGGCCCTGCAAGCCGTCGCGGTGCTGCACGGCGGGGGCGGCACGAGGAAGCTGACCACCGACTACAGCCTCACGTTCGTCGGCCACAGCTACGCGCAGGACGTGCTGGGCAAGGCGCTGGTCAGCCGCACGGAACTTAGTTACGTGGGCCTCGACGTCGCGTGGATCGCCCCGGCGATCGGCATCGTGCTACTGGTACTCGCGCTGGTGGCGGCACGTGTGCTGGCCAAGCCGCGGTGGTTGTTCGTGGCGCTGTGCGTCGGTGCCGGCTTCGAACTGTTCGCCCTGTTGGTCATGACCGCCGGCTTCTCACGGCCGCGCTACGACACCGTTCCCGCACTGCTGCTGGTCACCGCCTTCGCCGCCCTCGTCGACGCGGACGGCTTCGGCCGCCTTCCTGTCGTCGCGCTGGGCGTGCTGCTGGCCGGGAACCTCACCGCCAACTACGTCATCGGTACCGACCAGGATCGGGCGCAGTCGCCGGGTTGGCTCGCCCAGGTGACGAGCGGCGAGGTCGCCTGCGAGCAATATCCGACGCTCGCCTCGGTGATCTTCGTGACCGCGCCCGGAGGCGACTGGGAGGTGACGGTGCCCTGCGCCACGCTCGTTCCGGGGGCACGGCCGGGACACTCAGACCTTGCGCCCCACCGCTCCGAGCGCCGAGTACCGCGTGACGTCGCCGCCGAGCGGGTCGGGGGCTGACTGCGGGTCCGGGCGCCAGTCGATGATGTCGACCAGGCCCGGCTCCAGCAGCTCGTACCCGGCCATCAGCGCCCTGATCTCCTCGCGCGAGCGGCCGCGCGCGGAGTGGCTGGAGTGGGCGTAGACGTCCTCGGCGAGGCGCGCGGATTCGGGGCGGTACTCATTCGTCCAGTGGCTGAGCGCCAGATAGGAGCCGGGTGCGGTCGCGTCCCGGTAGGTCGCCAAGATCGCGGCGGGGTCGTCCTCCTCGGGCACGAAGTGCAGCACTGCGAACGTGAGCAGCGCGACCGGGCGGTCGAAGTCGAGAAGTGCGGTGACCGTGGGGTTGCCGAGCACCGATTGCGGGTCGCGCAGGTCGGCCTGGATGGCCGCGACTTCGGGCACGTGCGCGAGCAAACCCTTGCTGTGCGCGACGGCGACGGCATCAGCGTCCACATATACGACATGGGCCGCCGGGTTCACTTCACCCACCACTTCGTGCACGTTGCCGGAGGTCGGGATCCCGGAGCCGAGGTCGAGGAACTGGTCGATCCCGGCTTCGGCGAGGTACGCGACTGATCGGCGCAGGAACGCCCGATTCGCCCGGGCCTGGTGTGCCGCGTCCGGCCAGATCTCGATGGTGCGCTGGGCGAGTGCACGGTCCGCCTCGAAGTTGTGTGAGCCGCCGAGGTAGTAGTCGTACATCCGTGCGGTCGACGGCTTCTCGAAGTCCGATACCTCGGGCGCCTGGGGTGGCACGTGGTTGTTCATCGCATCCTCGCTCGACACCAATGTCAGAGGAACACTACTACGCGATGAGATGGCGCATGCCACACCGAAGCGATGTAGACACTGGTCATGCGCGACTATGAGTGCTAATCAGGAGGCTGCGTCCGACGCCGGAGCCCGCACGGTGCTCACCCGCCTCCGGCGGAAAGCGATGATTCACAACAGTGCCGAGATATCAGGTAAATAATCTTACTCATACTTAAGCCTTCGCTTCACCGGATAGGCCGATGGCGGATGGTGCCAGGATGCCGGGCCGTGCTCCGCTCGAGGGAGCTCTCGAGGGAGCTACTGCCGCTCCCACTGCTCCTTGGTGATCTCGTACCGCACGCCCCCGTGCTCGGAGCCCTCGACCATCATCATGTCGTCGGGAGTGGGGAGGGTGTGCGCGAACGTCATCCCGAGCTTCTCCATGACGTTGCGCGAACCGTGATTCACGGACATCGTCGCAGCCCAGACCATGCGCACGCCGAGCTCGGTGAACCCCTTGCGCAGCAGGGCCCGCGAACCCTCGGTGGCATAACCCCTGCCCCAAGCCGCCTTCCGCAGCCGGTAGCCGAGTTCAGCCTCGTCCGGCGGACCCTGTCGCTCGGGACGCAGGCAGAACCAGCCGATGAACGCGCCCCCGTCCTTCTCGTGCGCGGCGAACAGTCCGAGGTCGCCGCCCCACTTCTCGTAGACGGCGAGGACGCTCGGCAGGTCGCGCTCGCGGACGAGCTCCGGCGGAGTCGGATCGCCGCCGGACAGGTAGCGCATCACCGCCGGGTCGCTGTCCAGTTCGATCAGCAGGTCCGCGTCCTCGGCAGTGAAGCGGCGCAGCGCCAGGCGCTCGGTCTCCAGGTACGTGTCCACGAGCCGATCATGCCCGAGGCAGGTCGGGCAGCTCAACTGTTTTCCTCGGCTGCCGACGAACCCGGTCCACGTCATCCGTGAGACTGGACCGCGCCCGGGTCGGCCTCTCGGAAGAGGCGCCTGGAAAGCAGTGCGAGGGCCAGCACCATCACGCCGCCGACGTAGAGGTAGTCGGTGGCCGGCAGGCCGACCGCGAGCGACGCCGCGCAGAGCCCTGAGCCGATGGTGGCGCCGCAGTACGCGATGCCCCGGCATGCACCGGAGACGCGGCCGATCATCGAGCTCTCACAATGGTTCTGACGATACGTGCGCCAGCACACGTTGAACACGAGGCCGAAGGTGATGTTCAGCGCCTGCGCCACCGCGACCAGCCACGTCGTCGGTGCCGCGGCGAGAAGCAGCCCCGCCGCGCCGATGCCGGCCAGACCGAGCCCCATACCGCTCAGCAGGCCGAGGCGAGCGGCGATTCTGCGCACCACGAGGGAGGTGAGGAATGCCGCCAGTCCGCCGCTCGCGAAGACCAGGCCGGTGACGGCGCTCGAGGCTCCGAGCGATTGCCGGAGCCGAAAGACGACGAGGACCTCGAATCCGCCGAGAGCGATGTTGTTCATCGTGCTCAGCGCCACTCCATAGCGCAGCTTGCCGGTGCGCCAGAGATAGGCCAGTCCTTCCCGCACCGAGTCGAGCAGAGCTCGGTAGTCCGAGGGCTCTGCGGGGACGGCGGAGGCCTCGACACCGCGAGCATCGGCCGGCGCTCCCCATGACGCCTACGTCCGGATCGGTGTACCCGATGCGATGAGAGTCGCCCAGTCGATGAAAGTGGCTGCTCCAGCGCTGCGAGCATGAGTTCCGGCAGCTTGTCGACCGGGTGATCGGAAATTTGCGATCCTCTGACGGGACTCGAAGGAGCGTGCGTAAACGCGAAGCACCTGCTCAGGCTTGATCGATTACTGATCGCCTCTGCTGAGACGGCCCGTGCGCAATGATTTGCAGGGTGTGTCGTGCATATTACGAAAGTTTCTTGCGACTCTTGCGGCCATGTGTCCGAGGTCCTACTCTCTGCCACAGCAGCCGAACCCACCGGAGCCTCCACCCGAAACGCCGGGAGACTGCCCTGGCAGTCGCCCGCGCCATTCTCCTGTCTCCCGCGGCCGCCCCCCTCTCGAACCGCGGCGGAGGGGACGGGGATCAGTACCCTGACGGGCGCCTCAGCGACGTCGCGGCGGTCGAGGTTCGCCACGACGTCAACCAGGGAAGCACTGATGAGACATTCCGTCCCGCCCGCGCAGCCACCGTCCTCCCGCCGCCGCTCGCGCAGGCTGATAGCCATGTGCACGGCGGCGGCCACCGCGTTCGCCGGCCTCATGCTGGTGATCGTGCCGGCGCCCGCCGCGCTGGCGGCGGCCTCGACCGCCACCGCGTACCAGTCGCCGGGCACGCCCTCGCCGAGTGTGGCGGGCGCGACCACGCCGTTCACGACGTATCAGGCCCCTGAGGGTCAGCTCGGCGGCGGGGCGAGCGTGGTGTCGCTGACCTCCGCGCCGACCTCCGAGTACGACAGCCCGCAGGGCGAGGCCACCGGGCACGCGTACGTGCAGCTGACCGGGACCGGGCAGTCCGTGCAGTGGACCAACGACACCGGCACGCCGGTCGACTTCGTGAACATCCGCGCCTCGATCCCGGACTCGTCGGCCGGCGGCGGGATCACCGCGACCCTCGACCTGTACGTCAACGGCACCTTCCGCCAGGCGATCAACATGAACTCGATCCAGACCTGGCAGTACGAGGGCAATGGAAACTACAGCTCATCCGTCCCCGACCAGAAGGCCTCGGACGGCGACCCGCGCGATTTCTGGGACGACTTCAACGCCTTCGTCACCGGCAGCGCGATCGCGCCGGGATCGACGGTCTCGCTGGTGAAGGACTCCTCGAACACCGCGTCGTTCTACTGGGTCAACTCGATCGACCTGTTCGACGCGCCCGCACCGCTCACCCAGCCCGCGAACTCGATCTCGATCACCAGTTGCGGAGCGACCGCCGACAACACCCCGACCAACGGCACCGCCGCGGCCGGGGCGACGGACAGCACGGCTGACATCCAGAACTGCGTGAGCCAGGCGGAATCGCAGAACAAGATCCTCTGGATCCCGCAGGGCACGTTCTACGTGATCGGCACGCAGAGCATCCCCATCTCCAACATCACCATCGAGGGCGCCGGTTACCTCTACAGCGAGCTGTATCGGGACACGCCGTTGCCCAACAGCACGCCTCTCGGCTCGCTGCTGCAGTGCACCTCGTGCCACATCCAGGACTTCCACATCGACACGAACTCGCTCAGCCGCGGCGAAGCGGACGGCGGCGGCGGTGCTGAAGACACCACCGGCACCAACTGGTCGATCGAGAGCATGTGGGTCCAGCACGTCGAGTCCAGCGTGTGGGCCTCCGGGACTGGCGGCACCGTGGAGAACAACTACTTCACCGACATCTTCGCGGACGGCTGCAACATCAACAATGTGTCCTTGACCGGTACATCGGGCAGCAACATCACGGTCGAGAACAACTTCATCAGAGGCACCGGAGACGACGCGATGGCGATCAACTCGGTCGCCAACAACGGGTCGACGACGTACACCGCGATGTCGAACATCACGATGGAGCACAACTCGCTGCTCGCACCGTGGGCCGGCAAGGGAATCGGCGTCTACGGCGGCTCAGGCCATCATGTCGAAGACAACTACATCGCGGACACCGCACGCTACATCGGTCTCGGCGTCGGGCGCTTCGGTACCAACGGCAGCGACATGACCGGCGCGAACGTCTCCGGCAACGTCGTCGTCCGCTCCGGCGGCAACGCCTACTTCCAGGGCCAGCCGGCGATGCAGATCGGCAATGGCGGCGACGGCCAGAACGTCGGCGTCGTCTCCAATACCGTCGCCACCGGCAACACGATCATCAATCCGGTCTACGACGGGCTCGACTTCTCCACATCGACCAGCACCACGCTGTCGGGCAATCAGATCATCAACCCGTGGCGCAACGGCATCGTGATCTCGCCGCAGTACTACCCGGCGCCCAGCGGAAACGCCACCATCACCGGAAACTCGGTCACCGGGCTCGCGTCCGGCATGTCCGCCTTCCTCAACGACTCCAGCGGCTTCACCGCGACGACGAGCGGCAACAGTTGGCAGAACGGCACGGCCGAGGCGCCCTACGGCGGCACCTCCGCGGCGGTGCCAGGCACGGTCCAGGCGGCGAACTACGACGCCGGCGGGCAGGCCGTCGCGTATTACGTCAGCTCCGTCAACGGCACCGACACCGCCTATCGGTCCGACGCCGTGGACCTGGAGAAGACCTCGGACACCGGTAGCGGCGACGATCTGGCCTGGACGGCAGCCGGCCAGTGGTTCAAGTACACGGTCAACGTCGCCACCGCCGGGACCTACACCGTGAACATCCGCGCCGCTTCGACGAGCGGTGTATCCGATGCCTTCCATCTCACGGACTCCGCTGGCAACGCCCTGACCGGCGCGGAGGCCATCCCGGCGACAGGCGGTGCACAGACGTGGACCACGGTGTCCGACACCGTGACGCTGTCCGCCGGCCAGCAGACCATCACCGTCGACCAGGACAACTCCGGCTGGAGTCTGCACTACCTGGCCTTCTCCACCGGTGTGTACACCACGCCGAGTGCACTGAGCTTCGGCTCGCTGGCAGTCGGTCAGACCAGCTCCGCGCAGAGCGTGTCGGTGCTCAACCCGACCAGCTCAGCCGCGGCGGTCTCGTCCATCGCCGTCACCGGGCCCTTCGCCGAGACGAACAACTGCGGCTCCTCGATCGCGGCGGGCGGCTCGTGCACGGCCAGCGTGACCTTCACCCCGACCGCCGCCGGCGCGCAGAGCGGAACTCTCACGGTCACGGCCGGAGGCGTCACCAGCACGACCACCCTCTCCGGCACGGGCACCGCGCCGGGCCCGGTGCTCGGCGCCTCCCCGGGCGCATTGAGCTTCCCGAACGAGGTCGTCGGCACGGCCGCGCCCTCGCAGACCGTCACGGTGAGCAACTCGGGCACCAGTTCGGCGACGGTGTCGTCCGTCGCGGTGACCGGCCCGTACACCGAGACCAACAACTGCTCCACCGTCGCGGTCAACGGCTCCTGCACGGTGACGGTCGGATTCACCCCGACGGCCAACGGTGCCAACCCGGGCACGCTGACGATCACCAGCAATGCCAACAACAGCCCGACCACGGTGACGCTGTCCGGCAGCGGCATCGGCTCGAGCACCAACCTGGCACTGGCCGGGACGATGACGGCGAGCAGCAGCGCGTCCGGCTTCCCGGCGTCGAACGCGAACGACGGCAACACCAGTTCGTACTGGGAGAGCCTGGACGGGTCGGCCTATCCGCAGACGCTGACCGCGAACCTCGGCCACTCCTACCCGCTGGGTTCGGTGACGCTGACTCTGCCGCCGTCCACCGCGTGGTCGACGCGCACTGAGACGCTCTCGGTGCTCGGTTCGGCCAACGGCACCACTTACACCACGCTGGTTCCCTCCGCGAACTACACCCTCAATCCGGCGACGGGCAACACGGTGTCGATCAACCTGCCGTCCGGCACGAACGATCAGTACCTTGAGCTGTCGTTCACCGCGAACACCGGATGGAACGCGGCCCAGGTCAGCGAGTTCGAGATCTTCCCGGCGGCCGGCTCGGGCAACGGCTCCCCGAGCGCCACGCTCTCGGCCTCGCCGAGCTCGCTCTCCTTCGGCAACCAGAACACCGGCACGACCAGCGCCGCGCAGAGCGTGACGATCTCCAACACCGGTACGGCGGCGGCCTCGATCAGCTCGATCTCCACCGCCGCGCCCTACGCGGAGACCAACACCTGCGGCGGCTCGCTCGCGGCAGGCGCGACGTGCACAGCCTCGGTCACCTTCGCGCCGACCGCGACCGGCTCGAGCACCGGGAGCCTCTCCGTCGCCAGCAACGCGAGCAACAGCACCCTGACGGTGGCGCTCTCCGGCACCGGGACCGCCTCGAGCACCGACCTGGCCCTGAACCGGCCGGTCACCGCCTCGAGCTCCACCCAGAACTACGCGCCCGCCAACGCGGTCGACGGCAACACGAGCACGTACTGGGAGAGCGTGAACGGATCCTGGCCCGCCACCTACACCGTGGACCTCGGCTCGACCACCACGATCGGCAGCACGGTGCTCGACCTCCCGCCGTCCTCGGCCTGGCAGACGCGCACCCAGACCCTCTCGGTGCTCGGCTCCACGAACGACTCGACCTGGGCCACGCTCGCGGCTTCGGCCACGTACACGTGGAACCCGTCGACCGGCAACACCGTGACCATCACTCTCCCCTCGGGCACGGCCGAACGCTACGTCCAGCTCGACTTCACCGCGAACAGCGTGCAGAACGGCGCGCAGATGTCCGAACTGGAGGTCTTCTCCTGAGCAGAAGGTCTGCGCGGTATCCCGCTGCGCCGCCGCAAATCCTCGAACGACGGATTGCCGGCCTGAACCTTCAGCGCTCGAAGCGCCGCGATGAATTCGGCCACGCTCGTCGGCATCGGCGCCGCCACATGGGCGGCCGGTGGGTCGTCGGAACCGGTTGTGATCGACAATCTGGTACGCCCCCATGCCGGATCTGACTATCGGCACAGGCTATCACCGAATGTTCGGGCATGATTCGAAACAGCCCTACATGCCCGTGAGCCGTTGTGCGGGGCCGGGCGCGAGGGTGGCGGCTGCCCGGGGATGCCGAGCAGCCGCCACGATTGCTTCAGCGGGTCTTGCTACCGGTCACCAGGCCGAGGGCGCCGGCGGCGGAACCACCGTCGGACGGTCGTCGCAGGTGATGGTGTTCGGCAGTTCCCACGAGGCCAGCCAGGGCCCGGTGGTGCCGCCGCCGGTGTTGCCGCCGAGGTCGGTCAGCGAGAACTCCGACCCGGCCGCGGTGAAGTTGAACGAGCCGCAGTTGTTGACGCCGACGGCGCCGACGTTGCGGGCCACCACGTTCTGGAAGGTGGCGTTGCCGGACGACCGGGCGCTGACCACGTCGGTCCCGGTGCCGTCCACCTTGATGTTGCTGAAGTGGACGTTCGTGATCGAGTACTGGTCCTTCACCGAGAAGTCGGACACCAGCATCATCGCGTCGTAGGTGTTGTCGAGGAAGTTGTCCCCGGTGACCTCCACGTCCGCGTTGATGCTGCCCTGCAGCGCGTACAGCCAGATCGCGCCCAGGCCGATCTTCCAGTTCAGTTCGAAGGTTCCGGCGCGCACCGTGGTGTTGTTCGTGATCCACAGGTGCCCGGTGAAGGGAACCGCGTTGAACCGGGTGCCGACCTGGATTCCGCTGCCCTCGCGCTGGGGGTCGGCGACGAGGTTGTTGGAGATCGTGTTGTCCGTGCCGCCGTAGACCGCGATCCCGTTCGCCAGGTTCGGCGTCTGCACGGTGTTGTGGTCGAACGTGTCGTTGGAGTCCGCGGTGACCTCGGACCACATCGCCAGCGCGTCGTCGCCGGTGTTGCGGATGAAGTTGTTCTGCACCAAGGAGTTCGTGACCCCGGTGTGGAAGTTGATGCCGTCCGCGATCTGGTCGGCGATCTGGTTGTTGGTGATCTTCAGATTGGTCATCGGGCCGTCGAACCACATGCCGACCTTGGTGTGCTGGATGTAGAGGCCGTCGATGGTCGAGTTGCTCAGCGATCCGCCGACGCCGTTCACCTGGTCGGTGTCGATGCGCTCACGCACATCGCCCTCGATGGCGAAGTCGGACAGGTGGACGTTCGTGCTGCCGCCCTGGTTCGCGTACAGACCGTAGAAGCCCACGCCGGTGTGGATCGAGCCGTCGGGGGCCGGTGTGCTCAGGGTGACCTGGTGCCCCTTGAAGATCGTGTACCAGCTGCCCGCGCCCTCGATCGTCACGTTGTCGACGATGATGTGCCGGTTCACCTGGTACGTGCCCGGCGGGACGTACACCGGCCGGTGGACCTTCTGCGCGAACGCGATCGCCGCGTCCATGGCGGGGGCCGAGTCCCGTCGGCCGGTCGGGTCGGCGCCGAACAGCAGCGCGTTGACCGCGAACGGGTCGAACTTCGGCGGGGCGACGAGCTGACTGTCCATCACGTCGATGGTCGTCGCCGCGGCACCGGCCGGGACGGTCAGCCGGAGCTTCTCGCCCGCCTGGTAGGTGCGGCCGAGCAGCAGGCGCTGCTCGTCGTAGTAGTGCTGCGGCCGGAACGGCGTCGGGAAGACGGGCTCCGGGGTGGTCTGGTCGGGAACGCAGCTGCACTCCGTCGTCCACCAGTCGGGTTCCAGCGGCCCGGCGGTCGGGTCGTTGGAGAACGGATACTCGTTGTAGAGCCATGCGTACTGCGAGGTGAGCGCCATGGTCTGGTGGCCGTGGCCGTTGACCGTGACATCGAGCGGCGAGGTGATCCCGCCGCCGTTCGGCGCGTCGGGGATGCTGTACCGGACCGTGATCGCGTTCGTCGTGGCGGGGAGCGTGAACTCGACGTACTGGCCTGGCTGGAGCGTGACCGCCTCCCTGCCGGTCGCCTCGGACGGCAGCGTGTACGCGTCCGTGGACGGCCCGATGATCGTGCCGTTCGTGGCCGCGTTGAACGCGTTCTGCTCGATGAACCCGACGTCGGCGCCCCTCCCGGCGACCAGCGACGGGTCGATGGCCGCGCGGGTGACGACGGGCGCCTGACCGCTGGCCACCGAGTCGGCCTTCGCCGGGCCCCCGAGCAGGACACTGAGTCCCACCGCGGCAGCCGTGGCGGCGGCGACTCCTGTGGTGCTCCGTGACATTTGAGTGCTTCTCTCTCGTGCCGATGGAACCGCTGTTACTCGCGGCGAAGGAACGGAACGCCATGAGGTGAGGGGACAGTACGTCTCGCGCGGTGCTCCTAGCAAGAGGTGTTCGTGAACTATTTTCGGTACTGTGATCTCGAAAGTGCGCCAACCGATCAGTCTCTTGCATGAACTCGCAAGGACTTGCAGTTAGTCTAGGGGACGTGGCCGACCGAGCCGGTGCGGTGGGCGGTCAGCAGCCCGGGCCCGGCCAGCGTCGCGTTGATCGAGCGCAGAGCGCCGAGCAGCAGTTCGGGCAGCTCGGGCTCGGCTCGCACGGCGGCGTGGGCCGAGGGATCGAGCTCTACCCGGAACGCGTCCCGAAGTATCCGGACCCTGAGATCGCTCACTGGGATGCCCTGCCCGGCCAGGAAGTCGCGGACCTGCTGCTCGGCGCGCTCGACCACGCCGAGCAGCGGGACACTGACGGTGACGCCCGCCTGGATCCTGGAGGCCAGACAAGCCGGCAGCGACCGCACCATGGCCTTGTCGAGGCCTGCGATGACCAACGGCTCGACGACTCCGAGCTCACCGGCCGCGCGCAGCCCGGGGCGGTGCGGCGCCGCGCGGTCGTCGGTCTGCGTGCCGGTGGCCACGTGTGCGAAGCCGCGTTCGTCCGCGATCGACCGCGCGGTGGCCAGGACCGTCGACTTGCAGAAGTAGCAGCGGTCGCCGAGGTTGCGGCGGTAGCCGTCGAGCTCGGTCTCGTGGGTGGCCGCTTCGATGAGGGGCACGCCGAGCTCGGCCGCCGTCCGGCGTGCGTCGGCCAGTTCGCGCCGGGCGCGCTCGCGAGCGTCGTGTCGGGGCTGGTGGCCGCTCCGGTGGTGGGCGGTGCCGACCAGCGTCGGATACGGCGTGAGCGCCGGCGGCCTGGCCGCGGCGGCGCGATGCTGGCCTCCTGCGCGCCCGGTCTCGCGGTCGTCGACATCGACAACGGGTTCGGCGCCGCGGTCCACGCGGCGAAGATCCTGCGTGCCGCCGTCGCGGTGGAGGGCAAATCTGTGGAGGGGAAGGCTTGAGCACGGCGGCCTTTCTCGACTGCGTGCTCGGAGTCGCCGGGGACATGCTGCTCGGCGCGCTCGTCGCGGCCGGAGCGGATCAGGATGCTGTCGCCGACGCCGTCGCGTCGCTCGGGATCGAGGGCGTGTCGGTGCGTTTCGCGACGCCGGACGCGCTTAACCATGCATCCGCAAAGGCCGCTATTGGTACGAGGGTGCTGATTCGCTATTCGTCCTGCTCAGAAAGAGCGGCGAGTCACACGCATCACTCCGTCAGCGCTGCCCTCACTTCGAATAGCCGACGCCACACATCGCAGGGGTCTTTTTAAGCCCTCTGAGACTCTGAAGGATCAGCGATCATCGAAGTGCAGCCCCGGGCTGAGCCGAACGTTACCGTCCATCCCGCCGGGACATCGATCTGCAGCGGCCACAATGAATGCTGATTCTCTTCGTTCACCAGCACCAGGAACTCGGCGTCTTCGTCCTCGAACGGGTTGGCTATGTCCTAGCCCCTCGCGTAGAGGATCGCAATCGGATCCGATAGTGCGAACACCTACGCCGATCCTCCCGTATCCGGAATCTTCTCGCAACCGTCCCTGAGACGCGATTGATTGCGTACGCGCTGCTGCCCGCCGGAGCTTCCGGCGGGCAGCAGCGCGTCGCATGCAGAGTCGAGAAGCTGACGCGTCTGGGCTAAATCGCTGCGACGATGTCGACCACGAACACCAGCGTGTCGCTGGCGCCGATGCCCGCTGAGGACTGGCCGCCCGAGGGCCCGTAACCGAGCGAGGGCGGGACGACCAGCAGCACCCGGTCGCCGACGTGCTTGCCGACCAGGCCCTGGTCCCAGCCCGGGATGACCGCGTTCTCGCCGATCGCGGTGGTGAAGGCCGTCTTCCGGGTGAACGAGGAGTCGAAGTTCTTCCCGGTGTTCCAGTCCACGCCCGTGTACTGCATCACCAGGGTCTGCCCCTTGGCGACCGTCGGTCCGTGCCCTTGGATCAGCACGTTCGCGACCAGGTTGGCGGGCGGCTTGACGCCCGTGGGGATATTCACGGTCGGGTTGCCCGCGCCCGGCTCGCCGACGATCTTGGGGAGCGAGGCGTCGGTCTGCGAGCTCATGGTGCCGGTGATGTCGGCGTTGCCCGGATAGCCGGCCACCACGTCGAGCACGAAGACCAGCACGTCGTTGGGGCCGACGCCGGCCTGGGAATTGCCCTGGCTGCCGAAGGCGTCGGCCGGCGGGGCCACCACCTCGATCCGGCTGCCCACCTTCGCCCCGGTCAGCGCGGTGCTGAAGGCGGGGAGCGTCGAACTCGAGCCGATCTGCAAGCCCTGGGGCTGCGCCACGGCCTGACTGGCGGAGGCGTAGGTGTCACCCAGCTTCTTTTTCTGCGACCAGTTGTAGACGGTGTAGTTGGCCACCGCCAATTCGCTGTTCGCCAGCACCGGCCCGCTGCCGGCCACCAGGACCTTCGTCTCCAGCTTGTTCGATGGTGTCGACCCCTGGGCCGGAGTGATCACGGCCGCCTGGCCGACGGCGCCCGTGACCGAGGGCAGGGTCGCGGTGGCGGCGGGAGCCGGAGCGGACGACGAACCGCAGGCCGCGCTCAACAGGCCCACGGCCAGCACGGCCGGCAAGGCGAGCTTCGCGCGCAGGTAACGGCGCGGACGGGCGGCGGACGTGGGCCCCGGCGCGATACGGGTAGCTTCTTCTGGCACTTGCCCACCTTATGCCCTGCGCGTCCGGCACCGAGTCCGCACACTCGCGAGCACCGGACGCCAACCAGCCGAGGGCGGACGGCGCCCAGTCCCGCAAGCGGGAGGGATCCAGTGTGCCCGTCGCGCTCCGCCGGAGATGCTTCGAGCACTGAGATGTCAGGAGTGGATCTCGCCGTGTGTTACTTCGCGTCGTTGGCCGCGATGACGGAGAGGTCGTCGTTTCCGTGCCCGGCGCGGACAGCGGTTTGCAGTGACTCGAAGACGGTGGCGATCGCGGGCAGCGGGTACTGGCTGCTGTGCAGCATCAGCCTCAGGTCCTTGGCGAGCAGATCGGCGGAGAACTGTGTGTCGTCGAAGGTGCACGCGGTGATCACATCGCCCTTGATCGCCTTGATTCCGGCGAACAAGGTCAGGTCGAGTGTGGACAGGATCTCCTCGGTGCCCAGGTCGTTGGAGTGTCCGAGACGCAGCGCTTCGACCAGCCCCTGCGTGCTCAGCGCCACCGTCAGGTTCGCGATGAGCTTGGCCACCGCGGCCTTCGCCGGTGACTCGTAGGTCTTGATTTTGGACGTGTCGGCCCACACGGCGATCTCCCGGGCTCGGGCCACCGCCTCCGGGGCGCCGCCGAGGAGAACGCCCAGCTCCGAGCGCGCGCCGGCGGGAGCGAACCGATCACGGGGGCGTGCACGTAGGCAACACCTTGTGCCTGTGCCCACGTGTCGAATGACGTCGCGTCAGCGGGGGAGATGGTAGTGACGTCGATCCACAGCGCTCCGTGGGCAATAGGCAGCCCGGCATCCACAACAACCTCACGGACCGCATCCGGGCCGAACAACGCGGTAATGACGACTTCCGCGCCATCGACAGCGTCGGAGGCCGTCGCCGCGGCCAAGGCACCGAGATCCGTCAAGGGGACGGTCGCGCTGCGGGTCCGATTCCACACCGTGACGTCATGGCCGTCGGCGACGAGATGGGCGGCCATCTCCCGGCCCATGCGGCCGAGACCGAGGAACGCGATCTTCATGATCATCACCTTTCAGGGAACGGGTCACTGGCGATCAACGTGCTGATGGCACATCTCTGAGCCAGGTGACTCTGAGCCACGTGACACATGGCCGCACACATGGCCCGCACCGCCGACACGAGGAGACGTAGACGCTCTCCGCCTACCGATGACTGGTTACGAACTCCACCCTGGCGCTGGTCCATCCGCGGTGTCCACGACCTAATCCGTCGGCTGTAATACCCTTGAGGCATCTAAGCGGGTTTCTTGATGTCTGCGGCGCGTCGAGTGCACGCGGTGCGAGTTCCGTGGGGTCAGGTCGTGCCGAGGCCACGTAAGAAGGTGTCCGCGATGAGGTCGGCGGCCTGTGGGGGATCTACTGCGGGGAACTCGTGGGCGACGCTGTCCACGAGTGCGTCGAGGGCTGCGCGTTCCCAGGCCGGATCGATGTCGGCGCGCAGGTAGCCCGTGTCGCGGGCGCGCTGGATGAAGGCGCTCAGGCGCGCGCTCTGCGCTTCTCGGCGGGTGTTCGCTTCGGGGTCCTTCTGCATCATGCGGCGTGTGTCGACGGGCCACTCCCGGCTGACCGGGATGATTCCCTCCAGATAGCGGTGGAGGGCGATCGACACCGGCGCCTCGGTCAGCCGCGCCTCGTCCAACACCCGCTCGGCCGAGTCGAGCTTGGCCTGGAAGACGGCGCGCAGCAGCGCCTCCCGATTCGCGAAGCGGCGATGAAGGGTGGTGCGGTCGACGCCTGCTGCTGCGGCAATGGTTGCCATCGGTGTGCCAGGGTCCTCCGCCAGGAGGCGGGCCCCCGTGCGCAGGACGGAGGCCAGATTGCGGGCGGCCGTCAACACGGTGCGCGCAGTCCTAGCCGAAATGCGTCCACGGCGCGCGGGCCACATCATCAACGTCTCGACCATCGGTGGCCGCCGGGCCCAGCCCGGGCTCGGCGCCTATCAGGCCTCGAAATGGGCGCTGGGCGGCTTCACGGAGATCCTCGCCCGCGAGGTGGCACCGCTGGCGATTCACGCCACGCTCGTCGCGGCCGGAGGAATCCGCACGGCCTGGGCGTCCTCAGCGGTGTCGGTACCGCACCTGCGCGAAGAGTACGACGCGACGGTCGGCGAGTTCGTGCGCGCCTACAGCCTGAACCCCGATGTCCAGCGCGGAGATCCGGCGAAGATGGCGCACGCGATCCTGCGGATCACCGAGGAACCCCAGCCCCCGGTCCGACTGCTTCTCGGCTCGGACGCGGTGTGGCTCGCGCCGCAGATCGCCCGAGCCCGCGCGCGGGAGGACGCCGCCTGGCAAGACCTGAGCCTGTCCACCGACCGCGACGGGCTCGCCGATTTCGCGGACACAGCGGTCGCCCGCATGGTCAAGCCCTAAGCGCGTATCCGCGAAGTTCACCTCCGAATAAGCGCTCTTCATCGGGTGCCCGCGCCCGGCGTACTCCCCACGTCGTATACACGACGCACCTCCCACCCGACGCGGCCGGTGGCCTGCCTGCCGGATGGTGGACGCATGGATACAGCGATCTCCGTCCAAGCGGTGACCAAGCGCTACGGCGCTCTCGTCGCCGTCGACGATGTCACGCTCGACATTCCCCGCGGCCGCACCGTCGCCCTGCTCGGACCCAACGGCGCCGGCAAGTCGACGACAGTCGCCATGCTGATGGGGTTGACCGAGCCCGACACCGGTTCGGTCACTGTCGGCGACCGGCCGCCTCGCGCCGCCGTGGCGGCCGGAGGCATCGCCGCCATGCTCCAAGACAGCGGGCTGATGCCCGGGGTGACCGTCGCCGAGCTGATCGAGTTGGGACGGCGCCTGTACCCGGCCCCGCTTTCCACCGCTGAGGCGTTGGAGCTTGCCGGCCTCACCACTCTTTCCCGGCGACGGGTGGACCGGCTGTCCGGCGGTCAGGCCCAGCGGGTCAAGTTCGCGCTGGTGGCCGTAGCCAACCCGGAAACCATGCTGCTGGACGAGCCGACCCGGGCTCTGGACGTGCAGGGCCGCCGCGAGTTCTGGACGGCGATGCGCGCCTACACGGCCTCCGGCCGGACGGTGCTGTTCGCCACCCACTACCTGGAAGAGGTCGAGGAGAACGCCGACCGGGTCGTGGTGATGGCGCGCGGCCGGATCGTGGCCGACGGTACCCCGGCGGAGCTGCGGACCGGCGCCGGGAGCGCCATCGTGCGATTCCGCCTGCCGGTCGATGCCGCACGGCCGGTGCTGCCCGGCACCGTGACCGTCGACGACGGCTGGGTGACCGTGCGAACGGATGACCCGGACGCGGCCGTGCGCGCACTGGCCTCCGGCCCGCATCGGTGGCAGGACCTCAGCGTGATCCCGCCAAGCCTGGACGACTCGTTCCTGCGACTCACCACCGAGGAGCCCCGATGACCTGGTACTACTTCCGCCTGGAATGCCTGCGCATGCTGCGGGATCCGCGATACCTCGCGATGGCGGTGATCACGCCCGTCGGCTTCTACCTGCTTTTCGCAACGATCTTCGGCAAGGATCCGGCGAAGCCGGGAGAGCTGAAGGGAACCATCGAGATCATGGTGGCGATGGCCGCGTACGGCGGGATCTGGGGCGCCCTGTCCGCGACCGGTCCGCGGATCGCCCACGAGCGCAGCAGCGGCTGGCTCGAGCAGTTGCGCTCGATGCCGCTGGCGACCCGTCAGGTGATGGCGGCCAAACTCGCGGCCGGGATGGTCGTGGCGCTTCCCGCGCTCCTGCTGGTGTGTGCAACCGGGGCGGCATTCAAGGGCGTGGGGCTGGACGCCTGGCAGTGGGCGGCGATGGCGGCGGCGATGTGGGTGGGCTGCTTGCCGTTCGCCCTTCTCGGTATCGCCATCGGGTACGCGGTGGGCGGCGAGACGGCGTTCCCGTTGAGCTACGCCGTTTATCTCGCGATGTCCATCCTCGGCGGCCTGTGGGTGCCGCCCAGCGTATTGCCGGCCTCGTTCCGGACGGTGGCCGACGCCCTGCCCACCTACCGCCTGGCCGATCTCGGCTGGCATATCGCCGGCGGAGGGGCGCCCGCGGCAGCCGACGTGGCCGTGCTGGCCGGCTGGACCGTCGGCCTCGGCCTGCTCGCCACCTGGGTCTACCGCAGGCCGCGCCGATCAGCTGCCGCCGCAGCCTGACCACGTACGCTGCACTCGTGATGCCGCGATCGCAGATCCGCGCCGAACTGGCACTGACCGGTTCGGTCGCGGTGTTCGCCTGCTTCGGCGTGTGGACCGAACTGCACTTCGCCACCCGCCCGGTGCCACCCGCCTTCGGCGCCTACCTGCTCACCCTCGGCGCGGCCGGGTGCCTGCTGCAGAGCCGCCGCCGGCCGCCAGGTCGTGTTCGGAAAGTATCGCCGGGTACGACGCTACTTTCCAAACACGCCCTGGCCGCCACCGTCGGCTGCCTGCTGTGCTGCCTCGCCTACCACCTGGTCGGCTATCCCGGCTTCGCCCCGGCCCTGCTGTTGTTCCTCGGCTGCTACACCCTGGCCACGTACCGCGGTCTCCGCTATGCCCTGGTCGTGGCGGCCGCGAGCTGGCTGGTACCGACTCTGCCGCCGAACGCCCTGTCCTGGTACGACTTTCCCGTGTCGATGCCGGCCGTGGGCCTGGCCGCGGCGGCGGTAGCCGGCGAGGCCGCCCGCAAACGCCGGATCGGGCACGAAGAACAGGTTCGCCAAGCCGCGTCGACCGCAGAGGCCCACCTGGGTCGCCGCCTCGCTGAGGAAAGGCTGCGCATCGCACGCGAACTGCACGACGTGCTGGCACACACGATCTCCGTGGTCGCGGTGCAGAGCAGCGTCGCCCTGGACACCATGACCGACAGCCCGGACCAAGCCCGCGAGGCGATGCTCATCGTGCGCGGGGCCGCCAAGCAGGCGATGCCCGAACTACGGGCCACCCTCGGCCTGCTGCGCGGCAGCGGCGCGGCCGACGCCCGCCCGCAGCCGGGCCTGGCCCAACTGCCCGAGCTCGTCGCGCAGGTCCAAGACGCCGGCCTGGACGTGGAACTGTCGGTCGATCAGGACCTTGACGAGGCCTCCGCCCTGCTTCAACTCACCGCCTACCGCATCGTCCAGGAATCCCTGACCAACGTCATCCGGCACGCCTCGGCCCGACGCGCCACGGTGGCCCTCCGGCACGAGCAGGACGCTCTCACGATCGAGGTCGCCGACGACGGTCGCGGCGCACCCGCCGGCGGTGCTCCGGGCTTCGGCCTGGTGGGCATGCGCGAGCGGGCCGAGGCCCTCGGCGGCGAACTGCACGCGGCAGCACGCCCCGAAGGCGGTTACCGCGTCCTCGCCCGACTCCCCTGGGAGGCACCGTGATCCGCGTCCTGCTCGCCGACGACCAGGCCCTGGTCCGCGCGGGCTTCCATGCGCTGCTGGCCAGGACCGCGGACATCGAAGTGGTCGGCGAGGCCACCGACGGCATCGAGGCGATCGAGACGGCCCACCGCGTCCGCCCCGACGTGGTGCTCATGGACGTGCGCATGCCGCGCCTGGACGGCATCGCGGCCACCGCCCGGATGTGCTCCGATCCGATGCTCTCAGCCACCCGCATCATCGTGGTGACCACCTTCGAACTCGACGAATACATCCACAGCGCACTACGCGCTGGAGCCAGCGGATTCCTGCTCAAGGACGTGGAACCCGACGAACTGCGCCGCGCCGTACGCGTCGTCGCGCACGGCGAGGCGCTGCTCGCCCCCAGCGTCACCCGCCGGCTCATCTCCGAATTCACCCGCCGCACCCGATCCTCCGAGAAGGAGGGTCGGCTCGCCCTGATCACCGACCGGGAACGCGAGGTGGTCGCGCTGGTGGGCCAAGGCCTCAACAACGAAGAGATCGCCGCAAGCCTGTCCATCAGCCCGGCCACCGCGAAAACCCACGTCTCACGCGCCATGACGAAGCTCTCGGCCCGGGACCGGGCACAACTCGTCGTCTTCGCCTACGAATCCGGACTGGTCTGACCCTCACCAAGCCGGACCACCCAAAGCACTCACACACCCGGAGGACAGTAGTGAGCACTTTCGTCCTGGTTCCCGGCGCCTGCCACGGCGGCTGGTGGTACGAGCCTCTCGCACAGCTCCTCGAACAGGACGGGCACGCGGCCATTCCGCTGACGCTCGCGGGCCTCGAGCACGAGCCCCGCCTCGATCGGCTCATCACACTGGCCACGCACGTCGACCAGGTGGCCGCGAGCGTCCCGGAGGATGCGGACACCGTGCTGGTCGGCCACAGCTACGCCGGCTCGGTGATCACCGGCGTCGCCGACCGGTTCCCCGGGCGGATCGCGGCGCTGGTGTACCTCGACGCCTTCCTGCCCGAGACCGGCGACTCGTGCTGGTCGCTGACCAACGACGATCAGCGCGCCTGGTACGTCGCCGGATGCGCGCGCACCGGTTACGGCGTGGACCCGCTGCCGTTCTTCGACCGACGAGCCCGACCGCAGCCGGTCGCAACGCTCCTTCAAGCCCTCGAACTGACCGGCGCCTGGCGCGATGTGCCGACCAAGCACTACGTCGCCGCGAGCTGGCCGGGCGAATCACCCATGACCCTGTCCACCCGCCGGGCCGAGGCCGATCCGACGATGGCCGTCCACTACTGGAACACCCGGCATAACGTCATGGCCGAGGGCCCGGACCTCGTCCTGCAGTTGCTCCGAGCCCTCCCCGGCTACGCCGCCGAGCGCGCAGAACCCTGATCCTCCGCACCCTCGCTCCGCGTCGTCCGGCACGGCAGTCGGCTCGGTGTCCGGCATGTCGTTGTCTGTCCTCATTTTTCTTTGTCGTTCTGTCCGGTGGTCGGGGCGTACACGAGGGCGCGCACCGGCCCGTGCCGGGTCGGGACGGTCGCAGTCGTCGGTTTCGCGGTCGGTTCGGTGGCGAACTGCAGCTGCGGCGAGCGGAATACCAGGGGCATCATCACCCTGGTGATCACCTGCAGTTGGCGGGCCTTGAACGCGGCACGCCGGTCGATGTGAGGGTGGTCGCGTCGTGGCATGTCAAGAGCCTCAACTCGAGTCGGGTCGAGCGCGCTCAGGCGAGGAAGCCGCCGTCGACCGCGAGGTGGGCGCCGTTGATGTACGACGCGTCGAGCGAGAGCAGGAACGCGACCGCGGTGGCGATCTCCTGGCTCATGCCGACGCGCTTCATGGGGATGCCGCGCTCGACGACTTCCCGTCCGGGTCTAGCGGGCGGCGGGCAGGTCGACCGGGTAGTCGGCGCCGGTGTCGGCGGAGGCGGACACGGCCTGCCAGGCGCTCGCTTCGGTGATCTGGCTGCGGGAGTAGTCCAGGGCCATCGCGACCGCTCCGGCGCCGAGCAGCAGGTGGCTGGGCAGGTTGTCGGCGTGTACGACGCGTACGAGGATTTCCGCGGCCCGGTCGGGGTCGCCCGCTGCGACGTTGCCGCCGCGCAGCAGTTCGCCCATGGCGCCGACGGTCTGGCGGTAGTCCTGCGGCACGTCCTCGACCTGCATGGAGGCGCCGGCCCAGTCGGTGGCGAAGCCGCCCGGCTCGACCACGAGGTAGCGGATGCCGAACGGTGCGGTCTCGGCCGCGAGGACGCGGGTGAACCCGTCGACGGCGAATTTGGCCGCCTGGTAGGAGCCGAGCCCGGGGGTGTGGCCGACGCGTCCGCCGATCGAGGAGAACTGGATCACGATGCCCGCGCCCTGCTTCTTGAGCAGCGGCAGAGCGGCCTTGGAGACGTTGTAGACGCCCCAGAAGTTAGTGTCGAACTGGCGGCGGAAGTCGGCCTCGCGGGTGGTCTCGACGGGTGCGAGGTTGGCGTAGCCGGCGTTGTTGACCAACACGTCGATCCGCCCGAACTTCTCGAGCCCGGCGGTGAGCGCGGCCTCGGCCGCGGCGGCGTCGGTCACGTCCAGGGCGACCGGGAGCACCCGGTCGCCGTACTTGGCGGCCAGCTCGGCGAGCTGTTCGGGCCTGCGGGCGCTCGCCACGACGTTGTCGCCGGCCTCGAGGGCGGCGACGGCCAGGGAACGGCCTAAGCCGCGGGAGGAACCGGTGATGAACCAGGTGTTCGGCTGTGTAGCCATGGCTCTAGTACAACACCGTTTCGGCCCGTACTGCAATCCAGTTGCAGTACGGGCCGAAAATCGGCCATCTACCACAACTTAATTGTGTTAGAGTTTGAGAGACTCAGTCGTACTACAACGAGGTTGCGGTAGGCTGGTATGCTTGGACGGTGACCGATCTCGCCTTCGAACGTGCCCGCACCCCCGAGGCCAAGCGTGCCCGGCAGGAGACGATCCTGGCCGCCGCCGCTCGGCTCGCCGCCGCCGGCAGCGTGCGCGAGGTGACCGCGAGCGCCAT